>NZ_CP141048.1:917500-1187500 GCF_034627025.1 Microvirga lotononidis
GAGGGTTGCGCTCGTTGCGGGACTTAACCCAACATCTCACGACACGAGCTGACGACAGCCATGCAGCACCTGTGTTCCCGCCAGCCGAACTGAAGAGGCGTGTCTCCACTCCTCATACGGGACATGTCAAAGGCTGGTAAGGTTCTGCGCGTTGCTTCGAATTAAACCACATGCTCCACCGCTTGTGCGGGCCCCCGTCAATTCCTTTGAGTTTTAATCTTGCGACCGTACTCCCCAGGCGGAATGCTTAAAGCGTTAGCTGCGCCACTGACGAGCAAGCTCGCCAACGGCTGGCATTCATCGTTTACGGCGTGGACTACCAGGGTATCTAATCCTGTTTGCTCCCCACGCTTTCGCGCCTCAGCGTCAGATCCGGACCAGTCAGCCGCCTTCGCCACTGGTGTTCTTGCGAATATCTACGAATTTCACCTCTACACTCGCAGTTCCACTAACCTCTTCCGGTCTCAAGCCATGCAGTATCGAAGGCAATTCTGTGGTTGAGCCACAGGCTTTCACCCCCGACTTACAAAGCCGCCTACGCGCCCTTTACGCCCAGTGATTCCGAACAACGCTAGCCCCCTTCGTATTACCGCGGCTGCTGGCACGAAGTTAGCCGGGGCTTCTTCTCACGCTACCGTCATTATCGTCGCGTGCGAAAGAGCTTTACAACCCTAAGGCCGTCATCACTCACGCGGCATGGCTGGATCAGGCTTGCGCCCATTGTCCAATATTCCCCACTGCTGCCTCCCGTAGGAGTTTGGGCCGTGTCTCAGTCCCAATGTGGCTGATCATCCTCTCAGACCAGCTACTGATCGTCGCCTTGGTGAGCCATTACCTCACCAACCAGCTAATCAGACGCGGGCCGATCCTTCAGCGATAAATCTTTCCCCTTGCGGGCGTATCCGGTATTAGCCCAAGTTTCCCTGGGTTATTCCAAACTGAAGGGCACGTTCCCACGCGTTACTCACCCGTCTGCCACTGACCCCGAAGGGCCCGTTCGACTTGCATGTGTTAAGCCTGCCGCCAGCGTTCGTTCTGAGCCAGGATCAAACTCTCAAGTTGAAGAATTTGATCTCGACTGTAGTCACTACGCAAATTGACAGAGTCCATCTCACTCCAGGTCGCCCTGAAGCGGTGTACTCACCAAAGCATAGAACTGGTCGATGTCTATCCACCCGAACCCCAAAAGGTCCGGCGCAAGGACACCGCCGCCTACGCTTCTCTTCCCTCTCAACAATGTCAAAGAACAACGCCGCCTCCTCCGGAGACAGCAAAACAACCACGCAGGCCCAACCGTCCCTACCAGGACAACCAGGCCCCGAAGCCGCTGGCCGCAGGATCCGTCCGAACCCCGCCGCCGATGAAGAGGTTCTAGCCGAACCCTCCGCTGCGGTCAACACCTTTTCGAAGAAAATCATTCGAAACCGGCACCCCGCCCCGCCCGTCCAGTATTCGGGCAAGCTTCCGCGGCCGCAGACAGCGTATTCGCCCTCCGCGTTGCGCTCATCCGACAGAACGAATGCTGTCCGGATGCTTCTCCATGGCGTCAGAGGAGCCGCAGGAACTGACCCAAGACTGGCGTTCATGGCTCGTGGCGTCGATCCGGATCCCGCAGGAACCGCGATCGCGACCCGCCCGGCGGCATCCGAAGATCCCGGCCCAAACGGCGTCGGAAGAAAAATGAAGCCCGCCCGGCCACAAGCCGGCGGGGCTGCGGATATGTCCCCTCCAAACCCGTTTGTCAACTCCCGATGCAGCAGGGTCCCAAGAGAGCGCCTACGCCGCCCAGCCGGTATCGGACTCGGATCAAGTCAGTCTGCGATCGAAGTGCGGGAAAGCAGGCTTTCACCCCTCGTGCCGCGGCCCCTGCGGCGAACCCACCTTCGGAAGGTGCCGCGCCCGGCCACGGTTGTTGAGGGCTGTTCTGACCCGGTCCGCCAATTCGGAGCGGCGATACGGCTTGCCCAGGACGTCGGCTCCGACCGAAGCCTTTTCCTCCATCAGCAGCTCATCGTTGTAGCCGGTCGTCAGGAGCACCCCGATGTCAGGGGCCCGCTCGCGCACGACATCGGCGAGCGCCAAGCCGTTCATGCCGCCCGGCATCACCAGATCGGTGAACAGCAGGTCGATCTTGTCGCCGGCTTTGCCGAAGACGGCGAGCGCTTCGTCGGCGTCCCTTGCAACCAGGACCTTGTATCCCAGGGCGGTAAGGTGCTCACGGGCGAGGTCCAGCACATCGTTGCTGTCCTCGACCACGAGGATCGTCTCCGCCTGCCCTCTGGGCTCCGTCAGCGGAAGCCCTGGGCTCGGCTGGTGCGACGCTTGCTCCTGGGCTCCCGCAGCCGGAAAGAGCATGCGGATCGTCGTGCCTGCCTTCCGCTCGCTTTCGATTTCCAGCCGGCCGAGCGATTGCTGCACGAAGCCGTGGACCATCGCGAGGCCGAGACCGGTCCCCCTCCCCTGCCCCTTGGTAGTGAAGAAGGGCTCCGTCGCCCGCTCCAGCACATGCGGCGGCATCCCCTCGCCTTCGTCCCGGATCGTGAGCGCCACATAATCCCCCGGCGGCAGGTGATGAGCGGCCGCATCACCGTTCAGGTGCACTTTGGACGTGCCGATCGTGACGGTGCCACCCTTCGGCATGGCGTCACGGGCGTTGATCAGCACATTGAGCACGGCCATCTCCAGATGCACCGGATCGACCAGCGCCAGCGGCACGCGAGGCCGCAGGCTGAGCTGCACCTCGATCTGAGGGCCGACCGAGTTCTCCAGTATCTCGCCGAACTCGACGATCAGATTGTTCAGGTTCGTCGGCTTCGGCTCCAGCCGTGTCTTGCGCGCGAAGGCCAGGAGCTGCTTCGTCAGCTTGGAACCCCGTTCGGCGGCCCGGCTGGCGTTCTCCAGGGGACGGCGCAGGGAATCGTCCTGGGTGCGGGAGAGCGCCAGCTCCAGGTTACCGGAAACCACCTGAAGCAGATTGTTGAAGTCATGAGCGAGGCCTGCCGTGAGCTGGCCGATGCTCTCCATCTTCTGCGCCTGGCGGAAGGCGGCTTCCGACGTCCGCCGCCGCGTCACGTCGAGCTGGGACGCGAAGAAGTAGAGAAGCTTCCCGTCCTTGTCGAAGACGGGGCCGATGAAACAAGCGTTCCAGAAGGGTGTTCCGTCCCGCTTGTAGTTGAGGAGCTCGACGGAGATGGCCCTTTGCTCGCGGACCGCATTGCGCAGTTCGGCCACGGCCTCCTTGTCCGTCAGGGCGCCCTGGAGGAAGCGACAATTGCGCCCGAGCACCTCCTCTTCCGTATATCCGGTCAGATCCTGGAAGGCCCGGTTGGCGAAGGCGATGGGATTGTCCGGAAGATTTGGATCCGTGAGGATCATCGGCATCCGGGTCATCTCGATCGCGGCGAAGAACACATTGCTGCGGTCGTCGAGACCCGGCTCGCTGATCCTCGCCTCCTGCCAGTGATGAACACCAGGTCCGCCTGTGGGATTGTAGGAGGCATGCTCATGCTCGCCCGCGGCAGGGCGACCGACGCTCTGGCCTCCACCTTGGATATCGGCCTCGTTCCTCGATACACCCTGCTTTTTGTCGATCTGATCGTGACTCATAAAGACCTTGCGACCCGGCTCGACCTGGGTCTCGCCTCATGATTGTAAACATCCGGGAACTGGCAATCGTCACCAGCCGGCATGGCACCCGGACAAGAGCCATCATCGTGATGAATGGCGGCCTCCGGTAAGACGTCTCAGGATCCGCGACAGTTCCTCGGCCGCATAGGGCTTCTGCAGCAGCTCGAAGCCGTGTCGGCCCTTTTCGGCCAGCACATGGCTGTAGCCCGACGTCAGGACAATCGGCAGGCCCGGATGGCACCGCCGGATCTCCTGGCCGAGTTCGATCCCGCTCATGCCCGGCATGACTACATCGGAAAAAACGACATCGAAATCGTCCGTACTTTGCAGAAGAACGAGGGCTTCGGCAGCATTGGCCGCCCAGGTGGTCTCGTAACCCAGATCCTGGAGAACCTGCGTCGAAAAGCGCCCCACCTCGACGTTATCCTCCACCAGGAGCACCCGGCGGCCGCGTCCCTCCTCGGGGGCCGAGCCTGACCGAACATTGCGCGCGCCCCTGGCAACAACGGTCTCGTCGATGCGCGGCAGATACAGGGTGAAGGTGGTGCCACGGCCAACCTCACTCTCCACGGCCACATCGCCTCCGGACTGCTTGGCGAAGCCATAGACTTGCGACAGCCCGAGCCCTGTCCCCTTGCCGACCTCCTTGGTGGTGAAGAAGGGCTCGAAGATGCGGGCGAGCTCGTCC
Organism: Microvirga lotononidis; assembly: GCF_034627025.1. Classification (NCBI taxonomy): domain Bacteria; kingdom Pseudomonadati; phylum Pseudomonadota; class Alphaproteobacteria; order Hyphomicrobiales; family Methylobacteriaceae; genus Microvirga; species Microvirga lotononidis. The sequence goes on from NZ_CP141048.1 coordinate 921,816, forward strand.
GGCGCAATGCCACTCCCGGTATCCGTCAGCGAAACGGCAACGAAAGGGCCCGTCCCACTCCGATGTCCCCGGATGGCCGGCACTCCTGACGCCTCATCCACCCGTACCGTGAGCGTGCCCTCGCCGTTCATGGCATCCCGCGCATTGACCACCATGTTGACCAGCGCGGTCTCGAACTGGCTCATGTCGGCTTCGATCAGGCAATGTTCGCTGACCATTTCCAAGACGATCCGAATGCGCGAGCCGACGACCGTGCGCAGCATGTCGGTGATGGCGCGGATCCGGTCGGACGCATCGAACACCTCCGGCTTCAGGGCCTGCCGGCGGGCGAAAGCCAGGAGCTGGCCTGTCAGACGGGCCGCACGATCGACGGTGTCGGAAATCGCATCGACGTAGCGCCGCCGCCGCTCGTCCGGCAAGCCGGGCTTGCGCAGCAGGTCGGTGGACGACTTGATGATCGTGAGCAGGTTGTTGAAATCGTGCGCCACGCCTCCCGTGAGCTGCCCCACCGCCTCCAGCTTCTGCGACTGACGCAAGGCGTCCTGGGCCTGGGCCAAGGCCGCGGCGGCCTCCTTCTCGGCCGTGATGTGGCGCCCGTAGGCATAGACCAGATCGCCCTCGACAGAAGTGTGCCAGGAGATCCAGCGAGGAGTTCCATCCTTGTGGCGGTAGCGGTTCTCGAAATTGGTCAGATCATGCGCCGCCGCCGCCTCGTCGAGGCCATCCTGAGTCAGAGCGGCATCCTCAGGCCAGATGAACTCCAGGAAGCTGCGACCGACCACCTCGTCCGGCTCGTGGCCGAGAATGGTCGTCCAGGCTGGATTGACGGCCCGGAAGATGCCGTCGGCACCAACGATGACGAGAAGGTCGCGCGAGTTGCGCCATACCCGGTCGTATTCGGCGCTCCGCTCCAAGACCTGCTGCTCCAGCGATGCGGCCAGCGCCTGCAGCTCCTGCTCGGCCTCCAGCCGCGCGACCGCGGTCCGGGTGCGCTCGGCCACCTCGCGCACGAGGGCGAGTTCGTCCTCGCGCCATTCGCGCGCCGTGGCATGGTTGAGAAACAGGAGCGCGACGAGATTCCCCCGCTCCGTCACGGGCATGTTGATGAAGGCCTGGGCGCTGATGCCCTTCAGCATGTCCGCCGTACCGGCGGTGCGTGGATCCCTGTCGGCATCGGCGATCACGGCGGTTTCACCGCGCTTGAGATCCTCGATATACGAGCCGTATTGGCGGAAGTGCAGGACGCCTGCGATGCTCTCGATGCCCGGCGCGTTCCAGTCGCGGGCGATCGTGATGGTCTCGGCCGCCTTGTCGACCGTACCATAACCGGCCCGGCTCACCTCGAGGGTTCGGCCGAGGATCTCGGCCGCCGCGAACGAAAGTTCGTCAGGATCGGCGATGTCCCGGATGCGATCCCCGAGCTCGACCAGCGCCCGACGATGGGTTTCGGCACGAACCCGATCCGTGACGTCATACCCTTCCACGAAGATCCCGGTTACGGCGCCGTCCGCATCGGTCAGCGGCTGATAGACGAAATCGACGTACCGTTCCGTAGCCAGCTCGCCCTGCCTCGGTTGAATGGTATATTTCGCGGCGGCCAGTCGCAGAGCCCTGCCACTGCCATAAACCTCGTTCAGCAGATCGGCATAGCCTTGCTCGACAGCTTCCGGCAGAGCCTCGCTGATGGTCTTGCCGATGATGTCACGCCGGCCAACGACCTGCAGGTAGGCAGGATTGGCCAATCCGAACCGGTGTTCCGGTCCTTCCAGCAGCGCCACGAAGCCGGGCGCCTGCTCGTACATCCGGGTCAGGCGCTCTCGTTCGGCCTGGATGCGGCGGCCGGCCAGCACCTTGGCCGTCGTCTCCTGGGCGACGCAGAAGATGCCGATGATCCGATCGTCATCGCCCCGGAGCGGCGTATAGGAATAGCTGAACCAGCTCATGTCCCGGTCTCGTCCGGCGAGCGCGAACGGCATGTCTTCGAACCATTGCGCCTCACCCGCGAGCACCGCCGCGTTGATGGGTCCCAGGGTGTCCCAGACCTCCGCCCACAGGATCGGCGCAGGCTGCCCCAGCCCGCTTGGATGCTTGGTGCCGAGGATGGGAATGTAGCCGTCGTTGTAGAGCGAGATCTGCTCAGGGCCCCAGGCGACATAGGCAGGCTGGCGCGCCAGAAGCATGAGGCTGACAGCCGTCTTCAGGGCCTGCGGCCAGGTCGCAGGAGGACCCAGAGGTGTGGCCGCCCAGTCATGGGACCGGATCAGAGCCCCCATCTCACCGCCACCGGACAGGAAGCCAGGGCTGGCCGGAAAAACTGGCTCGCTATCCATTACCCGCAAGCCTGGTCCGAGGGCCGTGCCGCCCTGTTGCGCTGGTTCTGGCGCTCCAGCCTCTGGAACAGACGCAGGCTCACCCGGACCGCCTCGCCCATATCCCGATGACGGCTAGACCTATTCTGCGCGCGAATGAACAGGGCCGGTTCCGCCGTGAGCGAGACGTTGTGGGTCGGATCGAAGGGCATGAAGACAAGTCCAGTGAGAGAGGGCATCTAGATGTCACGCCTAGCCAATCAAGAGAGCGCGAATGCGTCACAAAGGCCGAGGCAGACCGGCTTTCGCCCGTCAGGCGCAGGCGCGAAGCCGCGATGGGTAGTCACCCGAGCCTCACTCAGATCCCCTGAGACATTCAATACTCCGGCACGAGCCTTTCCTCGACGAGAGGAATATCCATGTGGCAGGACAATCCCTCGCGATCATAGGCGATGCTGATCGTCGCATGGCACTGATGCGTCAAAACCCGATGCAGCAACGTCGAGCCGAAACCCTTTCGACTGGGCTTCTCGACAGGTGGACCGCCGCGCTCCAGCCATTTGATGTCGAGGCGGCGCCCCGCTTCCCGATCACGCACGGCCCACACCACGGAAATCTGCCCGCCCGGAACCGAGAGCGCCCCGTGTTTCGCCGCATTCGTCGTCAACTCATGCACAGCCATACCGATCGGCACTGCGAGATCGGCCGAAAGCTCAACGGGTGGCCCGTCCAGGGTGATCCGCCGCTGTGCGCCGTCATCGTAATGGGACAGCTCATTCCTGAACATCTCGATCAGCGGCGCCGTCTGCCAGTAATCCTCCGTCAGGAGATTGTGCGTATTGGACAGGGACACGATCCGGTCCGAGAACGAATTGTAGAATTCGTCGACCGAGCGCGTGGAACGGGCCGTGGCTCCAAGCAGGCCCTGTACCGTCGCAAGCGTATTCTTGACCCGGTGATGCAGCTCGCGGATCAGCAGGGCCTGACGTTCATGCGTCCGCTGGCGCTCCTCGAGATGGGCCTCGACCTCCCTCTGCCTCTGGCGCGCGCGCAGCGCCGAACGTACGGCATTCACCAGGACTGTCGGATGGAACGGACGCTCCAGCACCGTCACGTTGCCGAGCAACTCGGTCAGGTGCTCGACCGGCGAGCCGCCGCGATGGGTCAGCAGAATGAACGGAAAATCGGACCAGGGTGGCTGCCGTTCGACCCAGGCGGCAAGCTCCCGCCGGTCGGCGCTGAGCAGAGCCTCCTCGGTGATCACCCCGCAGGCTGCCGCATCCAACCCCGCAACGAGTGTCTCGGGACTGGAGCAGATAGTGGCTTTGATTCCGACTTCGCCGAGAATGGCCGCTGCCACCACGCCGTCCCGCCCGTGCGGGGCAAGGATCAGCACGGATACCTCATCGGCCTGCGTCATCGTCGGTCTCACGCTCCTCGAGAAGCGAGGCGCGTCGGCCCTCGAATGTCGGTACGCCTGTCAACACACCCCGGAACTGCTCCAGTGGCGGACCAACGCGCAAGCCCTGGCTGTCGATCCGAAATTCGCGGATCGTATCTTCGTGCGGGCCCGTGCGCCGTTTAACCACCGACAACGCTCTCCGGATCCGCCCGTCGGCCTCGAAGAACCGAAGCAACACGACAGCATCGCTCAGGTAGGTCAGATCGATCGGCGAGACCATGTGGCCGACCATGCCGTGCTGTGCCAGGATCAGGATCGTCACAACGCCTTGCTGGTTCAGATAGGTGAGCAGCTCGTGCATCTGAAGCACGATGAAGGGCTGCTCCGGCATGGCATTCAGGTACCCGGTCAGGCTGTCGATCAGCACGACCTTGGCACCTCCCTGCTCTACGGCATCCCGCACCCGGCCCGAGAACTCACCGGGTGAGACATTGGCCGGATCGATCTGCTCGATCCGCAATCGTCCTGACTCCACATGAGCCGTCAGGTCGAAGCCGACCCCCATTGCCCTTTGCATCAGGATACCGGTCGTCTCGTCGAAGCTGACCATCAAGGCCGGCTCACCGCGCTCCAGGGCGGCCCAGAGATAGCCGAGCGCGAGCGTGGACTTGCCCGCGCCCGAAGGGCCGACAACCAGGGTACTCGTCCCCCGGCTCAACCCTCCGCCAAGAAGGGTATCGAGTTCACCGATGTTGCTGGGGATTGTTTCGAGTGCGAACGACGTATGGTGATCGGATGCCACGAGGCGAGGGAAGATCCGCAGCCCGCCCCGTTGGATGACGAGATCGTGATAGCCGCCCCGGAAGGCGGTTCCGCGCATCTTGGTGACACTGAGCCGGCGCCGCTCCGCCCCATAGGCTGGAACAACCTGCTCGAGACGGATGACGGCATGACTGATCGAGTGCAGGTTGAGATCGTCCTGCTCGGATGTAAGGTCGTCGAGCATCAGCACAGTGGCATCGTTGAGCAGGAAATAGCTCTTCAAGGCCAGAACCTGCCGCCGATAGCGCAAGGAACCCTGGGACAGCAGCCGGATCTCGGACAGGGAGTCGAACACGACCCGACTCGGCTTCACCCGTTCGATCTCCGCCAGTGCCATGCGGACTGTCTCACCGAGTTCCAGATCAGACGAGTAGACGAGACTCTGTTGCTGCTGCGGGTCGAGACTCAGTTCCGGTGGCACCAGTTCGAAGATCTCGATACCGTCCAGGGCCCAGCCATGACGCGAGGCGACGGACAGGAGTTCACGCTTGCTCTCGGACAGGGTGATGTAGAGGCAACGTTCCCCCTGCTCTGCCCCGGCAAGGAGAAACTGCATCCCCAGCGTCGTCTTTCCCGAGCCGGGCCGCCCCTCGATGAGGTGAGCGCGGTTGGCGGCATACCCGCCGGCGAGAATATCGTCGAGGCCGGGAACCCCGGTCGGAACCGGGGCGGCATCGGAATGCGACGGTAACGTCATGGAAGTCTCAACGGGTCAACTGTTTCGATCACGTCCGAGTCAACGCCTCAGTCCCATGCTGCTCAACGATCCGACGTTCAGCTCAGCGATACGATGTGACCCTCATGAGGAGGCGCTAGCATGATCTTGTAGATAGGAGCCGCGGACCTGTCTGTCCACATGTGCACACATCGCCAAGGTTATGTTCACAGTTGAACGTAAGTTGCTCTTGTGCGTTGGACCAGCCGAAGCCATGGAGGAAGGACGCCCAATGCAGCCTGCCACGATCCCATCACGCCTCAGGGAAAGGATTGCCGGCAACAATCTTCTGAGTGCCCTCAGACCTGAAGACCTGGCCATCGTGGCGCCTTCGCTTCAGGAATGGGAGGGAGAAGCCGGATCGAAGCTTTACCAGCCTGGAGACGAGGTCAGGTTCGTCTACTTCCCCTGTGGGCCCAGCCTGGTCTCGTTCGTGGTAGAGCTCGAGGAAGGTCTCACGGTGGAAACGGCCCTGATCGGGCGCGAGGGAGCGGTCGGCGGGATCGTGAGCCAGGGACGCCTTCCGGCCTATGCCCGTTCCGAAGTCCAGTTCCCAGGTCCGTTCCTGCGCTTATCGACTGCGGATCTCGAGGAGTTCGAAACCCGGTCGCCTAGCCTGAGGCATCTGTTCGCCCGCTACGCGGATTGCATGCTGGCGCAGGTCTTCCAGTCTGTGGCGTGCAATGCGGTTCATACGATCGAGCAGCGCACTGTGAAATGGCTGCTGGCGGCGATCGACCGAACGGGCGACCATGACATTCCCCTGACCCAGGAACAGCTGGCCAGCATGATGGGCGTCGGACGAAGCTATGTCAGCCGCGTTATTCAGTCCTTAAAGCGCCGGCATTTGCTGGAGACGCGCAGAGGCGGCGTCCGTGTCCGGGACATGGACAGGTTGGATGGCCTGTCATGCGGGTGCAACAATGCTCTTCGCCGCCATTTCGAACAGGTGCTGGCGGGCGTCTATCCCACGGTCGAGGAGAGTTCGGCTCAGAAGGCAGCAGCAGGTAGCAGGCACCCTGGCTCAAGGATGAAGGCCTGACGCGCTTTCACCCTCCTGCGGCAGGGCGCATTGGAAGCACGTGACCTCTGCAAGGGGCCGGCGCATCATCAAGGCCGGCACGCTGCGCGAGCCGCCCGGGCAAGCCGGGCGTGCTCTGCTCGATGAACCGTTATCGCGAACGCGAGTCCTTTCGGCTCTTGAACCTGTTCACGCTTCCCGTGGTCGAGACATCATTCGTGTTGGAAGCAAGCATGCCGCCGGATTTCACCGCATCCGTATTCCACGCGATGTTTTCTGCCGGGAGCAGATGAGCAACGAGCTTTCGTGTCTCACGGGACAGGTGCTTGCCTGCCTGGGCCAGGGGCTTGAAGTCCGCAAGCTTGTGCGCCTCCCCCGGTCGGCCGGTAAATACGCGCAATCCATCGGGAAACATCACCATGTCACCTGGACGCAAGGTGCTGTCGGCCAGAAGCGCCGGAACAGGATTGGCAATTTCGCCGATCGGCTTGGGCTCGACGGGTTTCTTGATCTCCGGCTGCTCCAGAACGACGGGCTTCGGCCGTGGCCGAGGCTTCTGGTAGGATCGTTCAAGTCCCTGATCGGGCTGGTACCCAAAGGATTGAGCCGGCGGGGGCGGCGGGGCAGCAGGTTGGGTGAGTGCCTGGAGGAATGCGAAAATCCCCTCGGCGTGGGCCGGTACGCTTCCCGCCGCTACCGGGAGGATCAGAGCCAGAGCCAATATGCTTCCAGGCTTCGCCCGTGTTGAAAGTGGCATTCTGAGCTTCAGCATCCCCGGCCTCCTACGATGATGGAAGCAACGTGGCTAAGCTCCTCACGTTCCTGTTACTCCGCTACAAACGCAAAATAAACATAAGTTATAAGAATATGCGGATTGGGCCGGAACGGTCTGTCGCGAAATCAGTTGAATTCGCACTTCGAAAGTAAGGCGACTGGTGGGGATACCGATGGAGTCTGGAGCTGACGAGGACTGGCCTGAAGGCCATATCATCGTTGTGCCTCATGCATGGCGGGACGACGATCTCTGGAACGACATGCAGGCCGAAGCCCAGGAGCGGATCGGCACGACATTATGCGAGATGTACGCTGAATTCCTTCAGCAGCCACTCCCTCCAGGTTTGCAGAAAGCGATCCTGTCGCTCGAGTCGGGATCGAAGACGCACTGATATTCTTACCGAGGCCTCGGGAGAGGACAGGACAGCAAGGTGTTATGGCGGCGACATCGGTCAGCGCAGAACCACGTCCTGTCACCGCATCGGGTCTACCCTCCGCCAAAGGCCGCCTTTAGGCGCTCTGCTTGCGAGCCCTTACTCAACCTTCTCTCCAGGATCAACGTCCGTCCATCCCGCGCTTTCCCCGCCCGCCCGTGGCTGAGGCCTGGAGACGATTTCCATGAGAAGCCCCCCGACCCCCAGGGACATGATGTCCGCCCGGGTCACAGGCACATTGGCCAGCAGGCGGTGCAGGATCCAGTCGAAGCCATTCTCCTTCGGGGACCGGGCGCAGCCGGGCGCGCCGATGACGGGCTTGCCGCCAATGGACCCGACAAGAAGCAGGTTTCCCGGATCGACCGGCATGCCGAAATGCTCTACCCGCCCGCCCGCCATCTCGATGGCCGAGGGGATGACGTCACGACGGTCGGCGATGGCCGATGCTCCGAAGATAACGATGAGTTCCGCGTCGCCCCGCGCCAGCAGTGCCAGTTCCTCGGCCAGGGGAGCGGCTTCGTGCGGCACGCGGTGATCCTGCGTGATCCGCGCCTGCGCAGGCTCCAGCCGTCGGCCAAGCACGGCCAGGGTCTTGTCGACGACGCTCGGCTTGAGGCCGGGAAGGACCGTCGAGACGACCCCGATTGCATGCCGCCGGTAAGGTGCGATACGCAGCGCGCCGTCGCCGGCTCGCGCGATGCCCTTCTGCAGCAGGACCTCCGGAATGGCATAGGGAATGATCTTGACGGTGCCGACCATCTCTCCCGCGACGACGGGCTTATAGGCCGGCAGGGTGGCGGCCGTCATGGCCTCGTCGACAGCGTTGAGCCCATGGACGGCATCGACGTCGATGACGAGCACTCCCGCGGTTTCGGCGTAGAGATTGGAGCGTCCCGTAAAAGGGTCTTCGACAGCGACGTCGTCTCCCGCCAGGGCACGGGCGAGCCGGAAGGCCGCATCGTCCTCGGCGATGTCGCCGGGCTCGAAGCGGGCTGCGATGAGGGTCTCGACCCCGGCCTCCTTCAGGCGCCCGGCGATTTCGGCTGTGACGAGGGTCCCTTTCTTCACGATCGTTTCGCCCGCCCTGACGCTGTGAGCCGCCAGGGCTCCGACGGCCTCCTCGATCGGAACCTGTCCGAACTTCACGTCAAGCGCCTCCGCTCCTTGCGCAGGCTCGCGACGATTTCGGCCAGGATGGAGAGCGCGATCTCCGCGGGCGAAACGGCCCCGATGTCGAGACCGATGGGCGCATGGATCCGGGCGATGTCCGCTTCGGTGAACCCGGACGCGGTCAGGCGTTGAACGCGGCGCTCGTGGGTTTTGCGCGAGCCCAGCGCACCGATGTAGAAACTGTCCGACCGCAGAGCCGCCGTGAGCGCCGGATCGTCGATCTTCGGGTCATGGGTGAGCGCGACGAGAGCCGTGTAGCGGTCGATCCCGATGTCGGGCAGCACCGCGTCTGGCCATTCGGCCACGACTGCAACGTCGGGGAAGCGTTCCGGCGTCGCGAAGGCGGTGCGCGGATCGATGATGGTGACGTCGAGGTCGAGGCCTTTGGCCATGGGCGCAAGGGCCTGACTGATATGCACTGCCCCGATGACGATCACTTTCACCGGCGGTGCCTGCACGGTCAGGAAATATCGGCGCCCATCCCGTTCAATGAAACCGCTCTTGCCCTGGCGCAGAGCCCCCTGAAGCTCCTGGGCCAGGGGGTCGCTCCCGACCTCCGCCTCCAAGACGAGACGCTGCTCGCCCGCCTCGACATCGGTCACGAGGATGGCGGCGCGGCGGGCAGCGCGCTCCGCGTTCAGACGCGACAGGAGGTCCAGGCGCATGCTCTCTAATCCACCCGCTCGACATAGACGCTGATCCGCCCGCCGCACGACAGGCCGACCTGCCAAGCGGTCTCGTCGGCGACCCCGAACTCGATCATGCGCGGCTTGCCATCGGCAATCACGTCCAAGGCTTCCGTGATGACCGCTCCCTCGACGCAGCCTCCGGACACGGATCCCAGGAAGTTCGTATCCTCATCGATGACCAGATGGCTGCCCACGGGTCGAGGGGCCGATCCCCAGGTCTCGACCACGGTCGCGATTGCCACCCCCCTGCCCTCGCGCCTCCAGGCTTCCGCCGTCTTCAGGATATCAGTATCGGTCGAGACCATGTTTCTTCCCGGTGTTAGGCGCATGGGGCGGCCCCGCGGGCCCGCACTGAACAGTATTTAGAGCATCTTCCGGAACCGCCCATGATCGATATTGCCACTTCCGATCCTCGAACTGCAACCGGCAGGGAAGCGGGCACCTATCGTCTCATTGACAGGCACGGTGGAGCGGCGTCTCATCGATGGTGAACAAGCACCTTCGTCGGATGGATCGCGACCGGGATGCTGAACGACATCTACAGCCGCCGCATCCTGGAGCTCGCGGCCGATATACCGCTTCAGGGTCCTCTGCCGGACGCCCATGCGAGCGCGAAGGCTCATTCGAAGCTGTGCGGGTCGACGGTCACGGTTCATCTGAAACTCGACGGGGGCGTCGTCAGTGCCTTCTCCCACGAGGTGAAGGCCTGCGCCCTCGGCCAAGCCTCCTCATCGGTCATGGGGCGGCACGTGGTCGGCTCGACCGCCGATGAGCTGCGGGCGCTCCGGGAGGACATGCGCCGCATGCTGAAGGATGGCGGAGAGCCCCCTTCGGGCAAATGGGCCGAGCTGGCGCTCCTGCAACCCGCGCGGGAGCTGAAATCCCGACACGCCTCCATCCTCCTGACCTTCGACGCCGTCGTGGACGCGCTCGCCAAGGCCGAAGCGGCCAGGACGGAGCAGGCGTGCAATGCAGCAACGCTTGGCAGATGACGCGCCGCCTGAATTGTACTTACTCTGTAGCCGGTCTGTGACACGAGGAGATCCGAACATGGCCATGACGATGCAGGGAGAAGTCGAACTTCCGGCCGACCGGGCAACGGTATGGGCCGCCCTCAACGCTCCGGAGGTTTTGAAAGCGGCCATTCCCGGGTGTCAGGAACTGGAGAAGATCAGCGACACGGAATTCCAGGCAACTGCCAAGGTATCGGTCGGACCCGTCAAGGCGACCTTCAAGGGCGGCGTCACTCTTACCGACCTCGACCCACCCAACGGCTATACCATCGGCGGTGAGGGCCAGGGAGGGGTCGCCGGCTGGGCCAAGGGCGGCGCGAAGGTGCGGCTCGAAGACATCGAGGGCGGAACGAAGCTGATCTACGATGTCGAAGCCAATGTGGGCGGCAAGATCGCCCAGCTCGGCGGACGCCTCATCAACGGTGTCGCCAAGAAATACGCCGACGAGTTCTTCGCGAATTTCGCCAGGATACTCTCGCCCGAGACTACCGCTGCGTGATCATCCTGTGAGTCATTCTGCGCCATCTGCCGATACTTGACCGTTCAAACGGAGAGGGCCACACTCGGCCTCGATGGATCGCATTCGTGCGGCCGTCCAACAAAAATGCCTGCTGGCGCCTGAGACCACCCGAAGGTCGGCCGGGCCGCTGGCGCCAGAGGAGGATACCACGCATGACCACCGTCTCCCTGACGGTGAACGGTCAATCCGTCACCGCAGACGTCGATCCCCGCACCCTGCTCGTTCAATTCCTGCGCGACAATCTTCGGCTCACCGGTACCCATGTGGGCTGCGACACCAGCCAGTGCGGCGCCTGCGTCGTCCATCTGAACGGACAGGCTGTGAAGTCCTGTACCGTTCTCGCCGTTCAGGCGAATGCCAACGTCGTCACCACCATCGAGGGCATCGCTGAAGGCGGCGAGCTGCACCCGATGCAAGCGGCCTTCCGCGAGCATCACGGCCTTCAATGCGGATATTGCACGCCGGGCATGATCATGGCCGCCATCGACATCGTGAACCGCAAGGGCAACGCTCTCGACGAGCAGACCATCCGGGCCGAACTCGAAGGCAACCTGTGCCGCTGCACGGGCTACCACAACATCGTCAAGGCCGTGGCCGCAGGCGCGCAGGGCATGGCCCAAGCCCCCCTGCGGCAGGCGGCCGAATAGACCGACAGGCTCACCGAAGACGCGACGCCCTCATCGACGGGTGGAAGCTGCGGGCGAGCCTCGAAGCAGGCGCGATCTCACCGACGTCCGTGCCGAGGCCCCGCTCCCACCTCATGAGGCCCATGAAGACAAGTGAGGACAACATGACCGCAACAGGGATCGGCGCACCCGTCCGCCGGAAAGAGGATCAGCGTTTCGTCACCGGCCAGGGGCGCTACGTGGACGATTTCAACCGACCTGGCCAGACCTACGCCTATTTCCTCCGCTCGCCCCACGCCCATGCGGTGATCCGGTCCATCGACACGGGCCCGGCCAGGATCATGCCGGGCGTCGTCGCCGTCTTCACGGGTGACGACCTCGCGGCCGACAAGATCGGCGGCCTCATCTGCGGCTGGATGATCCATTCGAAGGACGGCTCGCCGATGAAGGCCGGGCCTCATCCGGCCCTCGCCCAAGGCAAGGTGCGCTACGTGGGCGACCATGTGGCGGTGGTGATCGCCGAAACGCTGGCCCAGGCCAAGGACGCCGCCGAGGCCATCGTGGTCGATTACGACGTCCTGCCGGCGGTGGTCGACACGGCGCAGGCCACCAAGGCATCCGTGCAGGTGCACGACGTCTCGCCCGACAACACCGTCTTCAACTGGCATCTCGGCAACAAGGACGAGACGGAGGCGGCCTTCGCGCGGGCCAAGCACGTCACGACAATCGATCTCGTCAACAACCGGCTGGTACCCAACGCCATCGAGCCCCGCGCGGCCGTCGGCGAGTACGACCCCGGGACCGACAACTACACGCTCTACACGACGAGCCAGAACCCGCACGTGGCCCGTCTCGTCCTGTCGGCCTTCATCGGCGTCGCGCCGGAGCACAAGCTGCGCGTCATCGCGCCGGATGTGGGCGGCGGGTTCGGCTCGAAGATCTTCATCTACGCCGAGGAGACGGTCTGCGTCTGGGCCGCGAGGAAGGTCAAGCGCCCTGTCAAGTGGACATCCGACCGCTCGGAAGCCTTCCTGTCCGACGCGCATGGGCGCGATCACGTCACCCACGCGGAGATGGCAACCGACGAGACCGGCAAGATCATCGGCCTGCGGGTCCACACCACGGCCAATCTCGGCGCCTATCTCTCGACCTTCTCGTCATCGGTACCGACTTATCTCTACGCACCGCTCCTGTCGGGCCAGTACGACATCCCGGCGATCTATTGCGAGGTGGATGCGGTCTACACGAACACCGCCCCCGTCGATGCCTATCGCGGCGCGGGCCGCCCTGAAGCTACTTTCGTGGTCGAGCGGCTCGTCGAGAAGACCGCCCGCGAGCTGGGCCAGGACCCGGCCGAGTTCCGCCGCCGGAATTACATCACGCAGTTCCCGCACGCGACGCCCGTGATCATGACCTACGACACGGGCGACTATGCCGCCTCGCTCGACAAGGCCCTGGAGATCGCCGACTACAAGAACTTCCAGCAGCGCAAGCAGGAGAGCGCCCGTCGCGGCAAGCTCAGGGGCATCGGCTTCTCGAGCTACATCGAGGCTTGCGGCATCGCTCCTTCGCAGGCCGTCGGGTCTCTCGGCGCGGGCGTGGGCCTGTGGGAATCCGCCGAAGTGCGCGTCAACCCGACTGGCTCGGTCGAGGTGCTGACGGGCTCGCACAGCCATGGCCAGGGCCATGAGACAACCTTCGCCCAACTGGTCTCGGACCGGCTCGGCATCTCCATCAATCAGGTCAGCATCGTGCACGGCGACACCGACAAGGTGCAGTTCGGCATGGGCACCTACGGATCGCGCTCCGGCGCGGTCGGGATGTCGGCCATCGCGAAGGCCATCGACAAGGTGATCGCCAAGGGCAAGAAGGTCGCCGCCCATGTGCTCGAAGCGTCGGAGGGCGACATCGAGTTCAAGGACGGACGGTTCGGCGTCGCCGGCACCGACCGTTCGCTGGCCTTCGGCGAAGTCGCGCTCCAGGCCTATATCGCGCACAAGTTCTCGGGCCAGGACCTAGAGCCCGGCTTGAAGGAGGGAGCGTTCTACGACCCGACCAACTTCACCTTCCCGGCGGGCGTGCATATCTGCGAGGTGGAGATCGATCCGGATACGGGCGTGACCAGCATCCAACGCTGGACGGCGGTGGACGATTTCGGCGTGATCATCAACCCGATGATCGTCGAAGGCCAAGTCCATGGCGGCATCGCGCAGGGCGTCGGCCAAGCGCTCCTCGAAGGAGCGTTCTACGACCAGAGCGGACAGCTCATCACGGCGAGCTTTAACGATTACTGCATGCCGCGCGCGATCGACCTGCCGTCGTTCCAGGTCGGCATGACGGTAACCCCCTGCCCTTCGAACCCGCTCGGGATCAAGGGCTGCGGAGAAGCCGGAGCCATCGCGGCTCCGCCGGCCGTCATCAATGCGATCACCGACGCCCTCGGCCATGAGGACATTGCCATGCCGGCCACGCCCCAGGCGGTGTGGCGCGCGGCCCAGAAGGCGCGCATGCCCATGGCGGCGGAATAAGGGGAGGATGGAATGTACGCTTTCGAATACCACCGCCCGACGAGCATCAAGGAGGCCGCCGGTCTCATCGGTCAAGTCGAGGATGCCAAGTTCCTCGCCGGCGGCCACACCCTGTTGCCGACCATGAAACTGCGGCTCGCCGGCCCCGCCAACCTGATCGATCTCGGTCAGATCGCGGAGCTGCGCGGCATCGAGCGCACCGACGACACGCTCACCATCGGGGCCATGACCAAGCATGTGGAGGTCGCCAACGCGGCCGAAGTGAAGGAGGCAATCCCGGCCCTGGCGGAACTCGCCGAACTCATCGGTGATCCGCATGTGCGCAATCGCGGCACCATCGGCGGTTCCATCGCAAACAACGATCCTTCGGCGGATTATCCTGCCGCCTGCCTCGCCCTGAACGCGACGATCGTCACGAACCGACGAAAGATCGCGGCGGACGATTTCTTCCAGGGCATCTTCACGACGGCCTTGGAAGAGGGAGAGATCATCACCCAGATCGCGTTCCCGATCCCGTCTCAGGCGGCCTATGCCAAATTCCGCAACCCGGCATCGCGTTACGCACTCGTCGGCGTGTTCGTGGCCAAACATGCCGATGGCGTGCGCGTCGCCGTGACTGGCGCAGGTTCGAACGGCGTTTTTCGCCCGAACGATATGGAACAGGCGCTGAGCGGCAACTTCACCCCGGAGGCCCTCGACGGCGTCGTCGTGCCGGAAGCTGAGATGAACAGCGACATCCATGCGGATGCCGCGTATCGCGCTCACCTCGTCGGCGTCATGGCCCGCAGGGCCGTTCAGGCGGCGGTTGCACGGGGCTGAACAGCCACACCAGCAGAACGTTGACATGATGCCCGGGCGAGCCCGGGCATCATGCCCTCAGGGAGCATAAAGACCCGTGGCCGACCAACCCGGTTCCATCGACGACACCTTGGCCCTTCTGCAGCGCACCGGCTATGTGGCCGACCGGCCTCTCGCGACGGTGCTCTTCCTGGCTCTCAGGCTCGGGCGGCCGCTCTTTCTGGAGGGGGAAGCGGGCGTCGGCAAAACCGAGATCGCGAAGGTGCTCTCGACCGCACTCGGGCGTCGCCTCATCCGCCTGCAATGCTACGAGGGCCTCGATGTCGCGTCCGCGGTCTATGAATGGAATTACGCCGGGCAGATGATGGCGATCCGGCTGGCCGAGGCCACCGGTGCGGTGGAACGCGACACCCTGGAGGACGATCTGTTCTCGGAGCGCTACCTGGTGAAGCGTCCGCTCCTGCAGGCTCTCGAACCTGACACCGCCGGCGCACCGGTCCTCCTGATCGACGAACTCGACCGCACGGACGAGGCCTTCGAAGCCTTTCTTCTGGAGGTGCTCTCCGACTTCCAGATCACCATACCGGAATTCGGCACGGTCAAGGCGGAGCATCCTCCGATCGTCATCATCACGTCGAACCGCACGCGCGAGATTCACGACGCGCTCAAGCGCCGCTGCCTCTATCATTGGGTCGATTATCCGGATGCGGAGCGGGAGCTCGCCATCCTCAGGAGCCGCATCCCACAGGCTTCCGACCAACTGTCCCAGGAGATCGTCGCCTTCGTGCAGGCGATCCGCAAGGAGGATCTGTTCAAGGCTCCCGGCGTGGCGGAAACCCTCGACTGGGCCTCGGCCCTTGTGGAGCTCGACGCGGTGGCGCTCGATCCGGCTCTGGTGTCGGATACGCTCGGCGTGCTGCTGAAGTACCAGGACGACATCCAGAAGATGCAGGGCAGCCGGGCGAAGGAGATGCTGGATCGCGTTCAGGGCGCGTTGAGGACACCCGCGTGACGGATGCGCTCGCCAGCCGGGGCGAAGGCCGTCTCGCGGACAACATCGCCTATTTCGCCAGGGCCCTGCGGGCCGCGGGCCTGCCGGTCGGGCCCGGGGCGGTTCTCGATGCCATCGCGGCTGTCGCGACGGTGGGGATCGGTCCGCGCGAGGACTTCTATTGGATTCTCCATGCCGTGTTCGTGAAGCGGCACGAGCACAGCATCCTGTTCGATCAGGCCTTCCGGATCTTCTGGCGGCGGCGCGCGCTGATCGAGAAGCTGATCGCCCAGATGTCGCCGGTCGCTCCTGGCAGAGCTCAGGAGGAGAAGGCGCCGAAGGCCGGCGCCCTGCGCGTGGCCGAGGCACTTGCCACTCCGCGACAGGAGAAACCGGATCCCGTCGAGAGGACGGAGTTCTCCGCCCGCCTGACCGTATCGGATCGTGAAGTTCTGAAAGTGAAGGATTTCGCCCAGATGTCGGCCGCGGAGATCGCAATGGCCAAGCGCTTGATCGCAGACATATCCCTGCCGGACGACGAGGTGACCACGCGCCGGTTCCTGTCCGATCCGCGCGGCCGCCGAATCGATCCGCGCCGGACCTTCCGGCGGTCGCTGCGCGGCGGCGGGGCCGTGATCGACCTGGCCTATCGCTCCCCGGCCGTGAGGCACGCGCCAGTGGTGGCGCTCGTGGACATATCGGGATCCATGGCCGATTACTCCCGCGTCTTCCTGCATTTCCTGCATGCCATCGCGGAGAAGAGGCGACGGATTCATTCCTTCGTCTTTGCGACCCGGCTGACCAATATCAGCCGCGAGCTGATGAGCCGCGACCCGGACGAAGCTCTCGCCCGCGCATCGAAACGCGTGCAGGACTGGGAAGGAGGGACCCGCATCGCCCATGCGCTGCATGAGTTCAACCGCCACTGGTCACGCCGGGTTCTCGGTCAGGGTGCGATCGTGCTGCTTTTCACGGATGGGCTCGAGCGGGAGGTGACGCCGGAGCTGACCTTCGAGATGGACCGGCTCAAGCGCTCCTGCCGCCGACTCGTCTGGCTCAATCCGCTCCTTCGATTCGACGCCTTCGAGGCCCGCGCCTCCGGAATCCGCGCGATGCTGCCCCATGTCGACGAGTTCCGGCCCATTCATAACCTCGCGTCGATGGAAGACCTCTGCCGCACGTTGTCCGGCGACCCGTCCAAGAGGGCCTTTCCACGCCAGTGGCTGCGGGCATCGTGAAAATCGGGTTCGTCAATCCTCCATCGCTCGGGGAGCCTGCTCATAAAGGTGAACCTGCGGCCCAGGATCCACTTCACGGCACAATGCCCTAATCCTCCGCCTCACTGGACCGCTTGGCTGACCGCGTTCGGCTGCGTGGCTTGCGTGTATACGTGTTCGGCCGCGTCACAGGCTCGGACGGCACGACGGGACTCTTCGGCTTCGTCCCTTCGCGGCTGAAGAAAACCGCGCTGCAACATAGGACGAACAGAAAAGGCATCACCAGAAGGACGAAGATCTGTGTATCGGTCATTCCCATGAATCGCGCAGTGATGTCGGTGAAGGGCGTCGCTCGTCAGGCGCTCGCACGTGGTCCCGAAGACGCCCGAAAATGGCAGGAAGAACTCGATAGGAATGCGGGATTGTCGCTGGCGATGCGTGATCTACATCCAGGATATGCGTCATCCCCTTGGCACATGGACGCCCTGATCGAAGCTTGAGACAGCGCCTCGGTCGGGGCGCTCTCTCGCTTCCTCACGCGGCATCGATGATACCGATTCCGGAGGTGCTGCGCTCGACATTCGAATGAATGGTGCGGCCGAGAGGACTCGAACCTCCACGGGTCTCCCCGCTACCACCTCAAGGTAGTGCGTCTACCAATTCCGCCACGGCCGCGCTGGGGCTCTGTTAGCGCATCGTGCGGAAAAGGGGAACCCGGTTTTTCGCTCGCGACGATGCGCTGGTCCAGGAATGGGCAGCCGGGTCCATAAAAAAGCCGTCGATCTCCCCGATGGCCTGCGCTCCATATCGACCCATACGAGGTTACAACCACCTTGAGCACCGGATTTATCGCGACTGCCATCGTTCTGATCATCGGCTACATGATCGTGTCTCGGGTCATCGGCCTGGCTTTCCGCCTTGTGGTTCCCGTGGCATTGCTCATCATCCTGGGCGGAGCCGGCATATTCTCGAGCCTGATTCCGGAGCGTGGCCCAGACGTATCTCATGGCCAAGCCCAGCATCGTCCCGCGAGCGACATCGGCGATCTCCGCCTGCGCGACATCGCCGATGTCGCCGTGGACGCGATTCGCTCCGTGCTGCAGGGCGGTCTTGCCCTCCTGAACGGCGTGAGCGGCGATACCGAACCGGAGCTGAGGCGCGAGCCGCGCTGGTCCGACGAGCAGCAGCGCATTCGTCGGTATGAACCGTATGACGAACGCTCCGACTTCGTCGACGATCCGCGGCAGGGCGAGCCACGGCATCGCTGGTAGGCAGCCCTCTGCAATCGACTTGGAGCAGAAAGTCGTTGATGAACGTCAGTCGCCGGATTTCCCAGCGGCTTTGCGCAGGGCCGCGTTGATGCGCTCCTGCCAGCCTGGACCATCCTCCTGGAAATACGCGAGCACGTCCTGGTCGATGCGCAGCGTGATGGTTTCTTTCACGCCTGGGATCGCAGCCGCCTTGGGCGGTCCTTCGATCGGCTTCGTCGTGACCTTCTTGAACGCCGCTTCCGCCGCCTTCAAGGGATCTGTCGTGCGACGTCCGCCCGGTGATCTCGACATGCTTTTGCTCCTGCGATTGAGCCGTAGGGATCCGACTCGTGCATGGTAGCAGGTTCGGAAAAATTTGAACCCTGACAGTTTCCGCTGAGCGGCCGCTGCGGATCGGGCCACGTCATCGAACGATATTCCACATCATCGGGGGAGCGCCGAATTTAGACTTGTGTCTCGGACAACTTCTCCTTGCTGAGGCCCGATCCGTCTGCGTACATTGAACCCCATCAACGACAAGAACAATCAATCCTGCAGGAACTTTGGGGGGACCTCTTGGCCGAGTACGACCTGGTCATCAAAGGTGGGAGCGTCGCGACCACCGAAGGCGTCGCGACGATGGACGTGGCGATCCAGGGTGGAACCATCGCCGCATTGGGCCGCGACCTTCAGGGCCGCGCCAGAATCGTTGCCGCCGGCAAGCTCGTTCTGCCCGGCGGCGTGGATGCTCATTGTCATATCGAGCAGCTCTCCGGCGGCGGATTGATGAATGCCGACACCTTCGAGACGGCGACACGCTCCGCCGCGTTCGGCGGAACGACAACGGTCATATCCTTTGCGGCCCAGCACCGCGGAGACAGCCTGCGCGATGTGGTGGAGAACTATTCGCGCCTCGCAGCAGCCGGCGCGGTGACGGATTATGCCTTCCATCTCTGGATTTCAGACCCGACGCCTGAAACATTGGAGCAGGATCTCCCGCGCCTGATCGAGGCCGGCCATCGGTCGATCAAGATCTTCATGACGTATGATCGGGTGCGCCTTCTCGACGAGCAGGTGCTCGACGTGATGATGGTAGCGCGCAAGCACGGAGCCCTGGTCTGCGCCCATGCCGAGAACCACGGCATGATCAAGTGGATGGCCGACAGGCTCATCTCTCGCGGTTATGTCGAGCCGAAGTTCCATGGCGTGAGTCATCCACGGGTCTGCGAGATCGAGGCCTTCGAGCGCCTGAGCCGCTTCTCGCAGCTTCTCGACCAGCCCGTCATGCTGTTCCACGTCTCGACTGCGGAAGGCGCCGCGGTCGTCCGGCGCGCGCGTGGCGAGGGCATCAAGATCTTCGCGGAAACCTGTCCGCAATACCTGTTCCTGACGGCCCAGGACCTCGACCGTCCGGACCTCGAGGGCGCCAAGTGGATGTGCTCCCCTCCTCCGCGCACGACGTCGGACCAGGAGGCCCTATGGCGCGGGATCGATCTTGGAGACCTGCAGATCGTCTCCTCCGACCACGCACCCTACAGGTTCGATGAAAGCGGCAAGCTGGCAGCCGGGGCGAACGCGGATTTCAAGCAGATCGCGAACGGTCTGCCTGGCCTTGAGACCCGTCTGCCGCTGCTCTTCGACGCCATGGTGAGCCAGGGGCGCTCGACCATCGAGAAATTCGTCGAGCTGACCGCCACCGCCCCGGCGAAGATGTACGGGCTCCATCCTCGCAAAGGCGCCATCGCGGTGGGCGCCGATGCGGACATCGCGATCTGGAATCCCGACCGGGAAGTCGTTCTCCGGGACGATGGCCTGCACGATAATGTCGGCTACAATCCCTTCGCGGGCCGCAGGCTGAAAGGCTGGCCGGAGACCGTCCTGCGCCGCGGCGAGACGATCATCAGCGACGGGCGGCTTCAGGCGGCTCCGGGATCGGGGCAATTGCAGCTGCGCGACATCGCGGCCTCCATGCGGCCGACCGGCAGGCTCAGCCCCGAGTTCGATCCCGCCACCAATTTCGGCGCGCAGCTTCTGTGATCGCGCCGGCAGCCTGCCTCATCACCCATCAACCCATTCCCATCGGGTCGACAGATCATGACCGACACAATCAAGGTTGTCCGCAAAGCCGCCTGGGCTGTCGCCTGGGACGAGGCTTCCTCGCAGCACGTCTACATGCGCGATGCCGACATCGCCTTCTCGGCCTCCGGAATTCTGTATGTCGGCCCGGATTATCAGGGCCGCGCCGACAAGGAGATTGCCGGCGCAGGACTCATGGCGATGCCGGGCCTCGTCAACATTCATTGTCACTCCGGCGACGAGCCGATCGCGAAGGGCTTGTTCGAGGATGTCGGAACAGCCGCTCTCTGGGGCAATGCCCTGTATGAATATTCGGCCCTGATCGACGCCGACGCGGACGCCAAGGCCGCCTGTCAGACGGTGATGCTGAGCGACCTGATGCGCAGCGGCGTGACCACGCATCTCGATATCGCATCGCCTTCCCCGAAATGGCTCTCCCTTGCGGCCGCGAGCGGTTTGCGGGCCTATCTCGCACCCGGTTTCCGCGAGGCGCAGTGGCGCATGGCCGGAAGCCATCGCCTCGACTTCGCGTGGAACACGGCCCAGGGCCGCGAGCGATATGCCGAAGCCCTGGCTTTCGTCGACGAAGCGCGTGCGCATCCCAGCGGCCGCATCGACGGCGTGGTTGCACCGTCGCAGATCGAGACCTGTTCCGAGGAGCTGATCCAGGACGCCGTCGCCGAGGCGCGCCGCCGCGGCATGCGCATCACCATCCATGCCGCTCAGACCATGGCCGAGCATGAGGAATTGCTGCGGCGGACCGGCGAAACCGCCCCGGCATTTCTGGAGCGCCTCGGCGTCCTCGGACCGGACCTGATCCTGGGCCATTGCATCTTTCTCGATCACCATTCCTGGACGAGGCATCGCAGCCGTGACGACCTGACTCGGCTCGCCGCAAGCGGAACATCGGTCGCCCACTGCCCCGTCACCTTCGCGCGCAGCGGCATGACCCTGGAGAGCCTCGGCGCCTATCGTCGGGCCAGCGTCAATGTCGGTCTCGGCACCGACAGCTATCCGTTCAACATGCTGGAAGAGATGCGGGAGGCGCTGATCTGCTCGCGCATCGCCGGCCGCAGCGTTTTCGATCTCGATACCGGCAGCCTGTTCGCGGTCGCGACGACGGGCGGGGCGAAGGCTCTTGGTCGCAACGACATCGGCCGGCTGGCGGTCGGCGCCAAGGCGGATCTGGCCTTGGTGGATGTGAGCCATCCGGCCATGCAGCCCGTCCACGATCCGTTGCGCAACCTGATCCATTGCGCTGCGGAGCGCGCCATTCGCGACGTCTATGTGGATGGGCAGGCCGTCCTGAAGGACCGACGCGTCGTCAACCTCGATTACGACGGCGCGGTTCGGGAACTGCAGGATGCACAGAAGCGCGCCTGCCGGCGGGCCGAGCGGGACGATCCGCAGGGCCGCCCTATCTCCGTCCTCGCTCCCTATTCCCTGCCGTTTGCTCGCCAAGGATAAGTCGATCATGGCTTCTCCGGTCTATGTGATCAATCCGAACTCGTCCCAGACCGTCATGGCGGAGATCGACAAGGCCGTAGCACCCCTGCGAAGTGCGGGCGGGCCCGGCATCGTCTGCCTCTCCCTGGCCGAAGGACCGCCCGGCATCCAGTCCCAGCGGGATGTGGACGGCGTCGTGACTCCGATCCTGCGCAAGGCAGCCGACCTGGAGGCAAACGCGGGTGCGTTCGTCATCGCGTGCTTTTCGGATCCCGGTCTCCACGCCCTTCGCGAGCAGAGCCGCCGTCGCGTCTTCGGTATCGCCGAATGCGGCGTGCTGGCGGCGCTCACTCTCGGCCAGCGCTTCGGCGTCATCGCAATCCTGCCGACATCCATTCCGAGGCATCTTCGCTATTTCGGCGCGATGGGCGTCATGGACCGCTTCGCGGCCGATCTGTCGATCAGCCTCGGCGTCGCGGAACTCTCCGACGAAGATCGAACCTTGACCCGCATGGTCGAAGTCGGGCGGACGCTGAAGGATATGCACGGCGCCGACGTTCTCGTCATGGGATGCGCCGGCATGGCCCGATACCGCGCCGCACTGGAAGGTGCGGTCGGCATCCCGGTCGTCGAGCCGACGCAGGCTGCCGTTGCCATGGCGGTCGGCCACGTTCGCCTGTCGCAAGCGCTCGCATTCTGAATACTTACACTCCTCCTCTGCCTCTTGGAGCCTGAAATGACCGCCCCCGACAAGACGACTCTCTTCCGCAACTGCGACTGGATCGTCGCCTGGGATGAAGACGCCCGATCCCATGTCTATCTCCGTAACGCGGATTTCGTGATCCGTGGCGCCGACATCGTCCATGTCGGCAAGGGCTATGCCGGTCCCATCGATGCCGAGGTCGACGCCAGCAGGATGATGATCATCCCCGGCTTCGTGGACATCCACAGCCATCCCGGACACGAGCCCGGCTGGAAGGGAATGCTGGAGGAACTGGGCAGCCCGCGCCTCGGCCAGAGTTCGCTCTACGAGTTCATGCCGGTCTTCCAGATCGGCCCCGAATACACGCGCCCTGCCCTGCGGGTGGCAACGTCGGAGCTCTTGAAAAGCGGTGTGACGACGATCTGCGATCTCGGCCGCCCCCGCACGACCTGGGCCGATGAATATGCGGAGACCGGCATCCGCGCCGTGCTCTGGGGCATGTTCCGGTCCGGCCCCTGGAAGACCACCAACGGTCATTCGGTGGAATACGACCTCGATCCGGCAACCGGAGACCGGTTGCTGCGTGAGGCCATCGAAATCGCCGATGCTGCGTCGAAGCACCCGAGCGGACGCATCACCGGCTTCATCGGACCGGCGCAGATCGATACCTGCACCGAGGGCCAGATCCGGGACGCGCTCGATGCGGCGCGGGAGCGGGGTCAGCCGATTCAGATCCACGCGGCGCAGAGCATCGTGGAATTCCAGGAGATCATGCGCCGCTACGGCTCAACGCCGATCGAATGGCTGGACAAGATCGGAGCGCTGGGTCCTGACACGATCATCGGCCATTGCATCTTCCTGAACGACCATCCGTGGCTGCACTGGCCTCACGCCAACGATTTCGAGCGCCTGCGCGACAGCGGCGCCCAAGTGGCGCATTGCCCCGTAGTCTTCGCGCGCCGCGGCATCGCCCTAAACACCTTGAGCCGTTATGTGAAGGCCGGCATCCGGTGCGGCATCGGGACGGACAGCTTCCCGCACAACATGCTCGATGAACTCCGCATGGCCTGCTACGCCGGCCGCATCGTGGGAGGCAGCTTCACGGCGGCCACGACTCACGATGCCTTCATGGCCGCCACCGCCGTTGGTGCCGACATGATCCGCCGCCCCGACCTGGGACGCCTGGCGCCCGGCTGCAAGGCGGATTTCTCGGTGGTTGACATGAGCAACCCCTATATGCAGCCGGATTACGAGCCCGTTCGCAGCCTCGTCTATTCGGCCAACGACAGGGCTATCAAGGACGTCTATGTGGACGGCCGCCAGGTCGTGAAGGATGGCGAGGTCCTCGAGTTCGACATCGGCGAGGATCTCGAAATGCTGCGCAAGGGGCAAGCGGAAGCCATCGCGGCAGCACCGCAGCGGGACTGGGCCGGACGCGGGCTCGAGGAACTGAGCCCCAGGGTCTTTCCAATTCGGAATTAAGTGGCGTCGCAACGACGTTCTGAAAGACGAAAGGCCCCGAACCATTTCGGGGCCTTTTGATTTCGAGCGCTGTTGGTTCACCAGCCAATCATCTGAAGCTTTAACCGGCCGTTTCCCCATGACGATCGAACACGATCTCGCCGCCGCGAATCGTGAGATCGCACCGGGTGTCATGCAGGATGTCTTCAGGGGACGCCGTCAGGAGATCGCGGGAGAAGACCGCGACGTCGCCCGCAAGACCTGGATCGAGACGACCCCATTCATGCTCGGCTTTGTTCACATAGGCTCCGAATTCCGTGAAGGCCATGATCGCCTGCTCGATGGACACCACCTCCCGCTCGTCCATGACGGTTCCATGAGCCGTCTTGCGGGTCAGCATCGAGAAGAAGTTCGGAAAGGGATTGATGTCGCAGACCGGAGCATCACTGCCGGCGGCAGGCTTGAAACCGAGACCGATCCAGGTCCGAAGCGGATAGGACGGTTTCGCTCTCTTCTCGCCGACGACTGAAACATAGAGGTCGCCGAAATCGTAAATGAACACCGGCTGCGGCACCGGTTGAACGCCCAGGCGCTTCATGCGTGCATTCTGATCGGCTCTCGCATAGCCCGCATGCTCGATTCTGTGGCGGCGGTCCGGATCCGGCATCGCCTCGAGAGCAAGCTCGAAGGCATTGAGGGTCTGCTCGATCGCGGCATCGCCGATCGCATGAACGGCAAGCTGATAGCCCTTGGCGTGATAATCATGCACGAGGTCGTTCATCTCGTTGTCGTGCAGGAGCATGAGCCCATGGGTCTTCGGCTCTCCGAGATAGGGCTCGCTCATGGCGGCGGTTCGACCGCCCGCACTGCCGTCGGTGAAGATCTTCACGGGTCCGACGCGCAGCATGGAATCGCCCGCTCCCGTCACCACGCCGTCCGCATAAGCCTGCTCCACGATGCCGCCCGGGCCGCCGAGGAGGCACTGGGTCGTCCGAACGGGCAGGCGGCGGAGGCGCTGGGCCGTGCGATAGGCGGCGACCTCGCGGTATCCTGCCCTCATGCCGACGCCCGCATCCATCACGCTGGTGATGCCGTAGGACAGGCATGCGCGGCCGGCATCGTCGATGGCCTGAACGAGTTCCTGGTCCGTTGGCTCGGGCAGCACGGCCTTGAGCCGGTCGCGACCTGTCTCGGCCAGCAGACCGGTCAGCCGACCGTCCCGCTGCTCGATGGCGCCTCCCTGGGGGACCGGCGTCGTCTCGTCGATGCCCGCCAGCTCCAGCGCCTTCGAGTTGCAGATCGTCACGTGGCCGCAGGCCCGCACGATCGCGACCGGATGATCGGGCGCAACCGCGTCGAGTTCCTCACGGAGCGGATGGCGTCTCACATCGAGCTCGAACTGGTCGTAGCCGCGCCCTTGAATCCAATGGCCAGGCGGAGTGACGGCAGCGCGCTGCCGAACCTTGTCGAGCAGGGCCGCGAGCGTCGGCGCGGACGATGCGCGCACATCCACATGTCCCATGATCACGCCGTAGGGGAGAAGATGCATGTGCGAGTCGCACAATCCCGGCGTGGCGAGGCGGCCCCGCAGATCGATCACCCGGGTCGACGGCCCGATCAGCGGCTCCATGTCGGATGTGCATCCGGCCGCGAGAACCTGTCCGGACCACAGGGCGACGGCTTCGGTCACCTGCTCTGAATATCCGCGGAACACGCGGCCGTTTGTGAGGACGATATCGGCTTTGGGCAGGATGGGCATGGACCACTCGCGCGGCAAGGGCGGGTGCAGCGGGCGCTGCAGTCGGAGGCGGGCGAGTGTGCATACCTTTTAGTCAATCAGCAAGATCCCAAACATCTTACGTTAGGAAATTCTATCCTTGAAACCTTGATTGTTTCGGGTCTAGCTTGAAGTACAGCGACCAGATAAGGCGCAGAAAAAGAGGGAGTACAATGATTCAATCGAAATCCTTAGGCCGGTGGCTCGCACTGGGCCTCATCGCCGGTGTCGCGTCTGTTTCCGCCGCGCCGGCATCTGCTCAATCGACCCTTGATACGGTCAAGAAGCGCGGCAAGATCCTGTGTGGCGTATCGCCGGTCGCTCCCGGCTTCTCCTATGCCGACGACAAGGGCGTCCGGCGGGGCTTCGATGTCGACATCTGCCGCGCCGTGTCGGCCGCCATCTTCGCCGATCCCGACAAGGTCGAATATGTTCCGCTGAACACCAATGTCCGGTTCCAGGCGGTTCAGTCCGGAGAGGTCGACATCCTCTCCCGCCAGAACACCTGGAGCTTCTCGCGCGATGCCTCCCTCGGCCTCGATTTCGGCCCCGTGGTGTTCTACGACGGCCAGGGCCTGATGGCTCCGGCCAAGCTCAACGTGAAGAGCGCCAGCGAACTCGCCGATGCGGCGATCTGCCTGCTGCCTGGAACGACGACCCTTCAGAACCTGGAGGATTTCTTCCGGCCCAAGAACATCAAGTACGAATCCGTGGTGTTCGAGAACTCCGACGAATGGCGCAATGCCTTCTTCAACGGACGCTGCGATGCCATCACGACGGATCGCTCTGACCTCGCTTCCGTCCGTGCGATCGCCAACGACCCGTCGCAATATGTCGTCCTGCCGGAGACCATCTCGAAGGAGCCGCTTGCACCGACGATCCGCCAGAACGATCCCAACTGGCGCGATATTCTGAACTGGTCGATCTATACCCTCATCGGCGCAGAGGAGAAGGGCGTTACCCAGGCGAATGTCGATGAGCAGCTCAAGAGCGAGGATCCCGAGATTCAGCGCATGCTCGGCGTGAACGGCGACTTCGGGAAGATGCTCGGCCTCGACAACAAATGGGGCTACAACATCATCAAGTCGCTCGGCAATTACGGCGAGGTCTTCGACCGTAATCTCGGCCCGAAGACCCGGCTGGGCCTGACGCGCGGCCCGAACGAGCTCTGGACCAAGGGCGGCCTGCTTTACGCGCCCCCGTTCCGGTAGTCTGAGATCGACGGGTGGCCTCAGGGCCACCCGTTTCCCCCTCAGTCCTATCCGGAAAGGATCATCATGCGCGTCGATGCGATGAGCGGGACGAGACTCCTGTACAATCTGCGTTTTCGGGCGATCCTGTATCAAGTGATCGCCGTCGGAAGCATCGTCCTCCTCGGACTTTATCTGTTCTCCAACGTATCGCAGAAGCTGGCCGAGCAGAATATCGCCACGGGCTTCGGCTACCTGAGCCGTGAAGCGGGCTTCGTGATCAGCCAGACATTGATCGACTACAAGCCCACCGATACGTATGGCCATGCCATCCTGGCCGGCATCGTCAACACGGTCTGGGTTTCGGCCTGGAGCGTGGTGCTCGCGACGATCATCGGGCTTTTCGTCGGCATCGCCCGTCTTTCCCGCAACCCGCTGCTGGCGCTGCTGGCCTTTCTCTATGTGGAGGCTTTGCGCAATGTGCCTCTGCTTCTCTATCTCTTCCTCTGGTACGCCCTGATCGTCACGAGCCTGCCGGCCGTGCGCGAAGCATGGGAAATCCTGCCCCATGTCTTCTTGAGCAACAGCGGCCTGACCGTACCGTCCCTCTTGTGGACCGGTGCCCATACGATCGTTCTCCTGGCGCTTGTGCTCGGAGGTGCTCTCGGGATTTTCGTTCACCGCCGGGCGACGGCTCTGCGGATCAGCACAGGCAAGACGCGGACGACGTGGCCCTGGGTCGCCCTGGCTCTTCTGGTCCCTCCGATGCTCGCGATCTTGATCGTGCAGCCCGACCTGACTGTCAGCCTTCCGGAGAAGGGACGCTTCCGCCTGACGGGCGGTGCCCAGCTCAGGCCGGAATTCACAGCCCTTCTGGTGGGCCTTGCTCTGTCGGCTTCCGCGGGCATCGCCGAGATCGTGCGAAGCGGGATTTTGTCGGTTCGCAAAGGGCAATGGGAGGCAGCTCGCGCGCTGGGCCTGCGCGATGGATTGACAATGCGCCTCGTCATTCTTCCCCAGGCGCTCCGCGTGATCATTCCGCCGCTCACAAGCAGCTACCTGAGCCTGTTCAAGAACTCGTCTCTCGCCATCGCGATCGGCTATCCGGATCTCGTCATGGTCTCGAATACGACCATGAACCAGACCGGACAGGCCATCGAGGGCATTGCGATCTTCATGCTCGTCTATCTCGGCCTGTCGATCATGATTTCCCTGTTCATGAACTGGTACAACAGCCGCGTCGCGCTGAAGGAGCGCTAGGCCATGACGACCGCGACCGACATCGCCGAAGCCCAGTTGAAGATGCCGGTTCGACGGGAGCCGGATATCGGCCGCCGCCTGCTGCATCGTACGCTCAAGCCTCTCATCGGGACGCCGCTCAATGCGGTGATCACGCTCGCTTGCCTGTGGGTCCTGTGGCTTGGCGCCAAGGGCGCCTATGGCTGGCTCGTGACCCGGGCGGTCACGGAAGGAGGCGCCCAGGCCTGCAAGGTCGGCAACGGAGCCTGCTGGCCCTTCTATGAGGCGAAGCTGCGCTTCATGATCTTCGGCGTCTATCCCTATGACGAGCAGTGGCGTGTGCTGCTCGCCATGATCCTGTTTCTCGGCGCCATGGGGATCACCATGATCCCGCGCTTCTGGAGCAGAAATCTTCTCGTGCTCTGGGGCGTCACGATCGTCGCGACGGCGATCCTGATCGGGGGTGGCGTATTCGGCCTCTCCTATGTGCCGACGACGCAATGGAGCGGGTTACCGCTTTCGTTTCTGCTGTCCGCGGTCGGGCTCGCCTTCGGCTTTCCTCTCGGCGTCGTTCTCGCCTTGGCCCGCTCGTCGACGCTCCCTGCCATCCGAGTGATCGCCATCATCTTCATCGAGGTGATTCGAGGCGTGCCGCTGATCAGTATCCTGTTCATGGCATCCGTGATGCTGCCGCTCTTCATGCCAAGCGGTGTCACGGTGGACAAGCTGCTGCGGGCGCAGATCGCCATCATCATCTTTGCAGCGGCCTATATCGCGGAGGCGGTCCGTGGCGGATTGCAGGCGATCCCTCGAGGGCAGCACGAGGCCGCCAGCGCGATGGGCCTGCATTACTGGCAAGCCATGCGCCTCATCGTTCTGCCGCAGGCATTGAAGATCGCCATCCCTCCGCTCGTCAACATTTCCATCGGCTTCTTCCAGGACACGACGCTCGTCACGATCATCGGCCTCCTGGACTTCCTGTCTACGGTCCGCACGGCCATGACGGACCCGAACTGGGTCGGTATCGCGGTCCTCGAAGGCTACGTCTTCGCGGCCTTCGTTTTCTTGGTGTTCTCATACGGAATGGGAGCATACAGCCGCTTCCTGGAGCGGCGAATGCGCCTCGGCCACGACTAACCCCCCATCTGAGAGGGCTCAGGCGGCGCGTGCCGCCTGACGCTCTTTTGCGCGATCCAGGGCCTGGTAGGTCCAGTATGTGAGCTGCGCCGCAGCAACCCCGAACGGTCCTCCATTCCACGCGAGGCTGAAGGGTTCGTAGAGACGGTAGCGATCACTCGTACCGAGGATTCCTTCGGCGATCACGCGCCCTCCGATGGCCGTCGTGTTCATGCCGCGCCCGCCGAAGCCGAACACGTGCCAGACGCCAGGCTGCAGCTTGCCGATGAGCGGCATCAGATGGCGTGCATAGGCCATGAGGCCCGACCAAGCCGTCTCCACACGCACGCCTTCGAGCTGTGGATAGGTGGAGGCCATCGTCTTCTGCATCATCTCGGCAAGACGACGCGGTTCGGTCGTGCGCGTCGTGATCCGTCCGCCCCAGAGAAGCCGTGTTCCTTCATCGACAACGCGGTAGTAATCGCCTGCGCGCCGGTTGTCGCTGATCGCCATCGGCGTCAGCACCGCCTGTGCGATTTTCTCCGGCGCCGATTCCGTCAGGAGGACATAGGTTGCAATCGGGAGAATGCTGCGCCGCAAGCGGGGCACCAGATTGTCCGTATAGCCGCCGCCTGCCAGGACCACGTCACGGGCCCTGACTTCACCGCGCTCCGTCCTGACGACCTTCTCCGCACCATCGAAATCGCATCCGGTCACGCGTGAGCCTTCGAAGATTTTCCCGTTCAGGTCCTCGATCGCCTTCGCCAGGGAGCGGGCATAGTTGAGGGGATGGAAGTGAAAGGATGCGGAATCGTAGAGCGCCTGAAAATACTTCGGCGAGCGCAGGACGGCGCGTACGGCGTCGGCCTGCATCACCTCCACGTGGTAGTCGAAAGTTCTCTTCAGCATCTCGCATTGGCGCGCGAGGCTCTCAGGATCGTGGTAGCGCAGCACGCTCATCTTGCCATAAACGCGCTTGTTCTCGGTCATACCGAGACCATCGAGGTTTCCCTCGACGATCCGTACACCCTCGATCGAGAGCCTGTGCAAGGCTTCCGCCCGCTCGCTGCCGACCATGCGGGAGATGTTGGCATGGCTCGTCGCGTAGCCCGGGCCGACGAAGCCTCCATTGCGCCCCGATGCCCCCCAGCCGACCCGCTCGGACTCCAGAACCACGACCGACCGGCCTGCCCGGGCCAATTCGAGAGCTGCCGTGAGACCTGCTAATCCTCCCCCGACAATGGCGACATCGGCCTTGACCGTCCCTGCGAGCGAATGTCGTTGGGAAGCATCCGCGAGTGTACGGGCGTAGTAGGTGTCGCCATAGCCGGTCATGAAGCCCCCCAATCCAGGTGATCTTCGCAAAGCGTAGCGCATCCTACGGAAAAGTGGACCCGGTTTTCTCCTGCAAAGGGCAGCAAAACGTCTTATGGTCTCCGCTCGGATCCACGACGGATCCGCTTCGAATTCCTATGATCCGATCCCGTTCCGACGACCACGCGCGGAACTCCTTCTGCGAGTGGTCCAGAGCTCCTGCGCCCTCCTCAGATGCTCCTCGAAGGATTCCGCAGTTTTGCTCATCGTGAGAAGCGCGACGGCAACCGTGTGGGTTATGATGGCAACGGCCCGCTCGTCACGAATGGTGCCCTCCCACACGCCGTGCCAGTATTCGAGGCTTGTCATTCCCGCCAGAGCGTAGGCCTTCGGCTCCGGCTGCGCCGGAACAAGGAGATCTTCCGCCAAACCGTCCACCAGGCGGAGGAGCGTGCTCGAGCGGAAGGGCGTTGCCTCGGCGGCGTCGCGGCTTGCGCCAAGGATGGTCATGTTCCGGCACCCGAGGATCGACCCTGCATCGCGATGCAGGTCGCGGTAGGCCGGGCGCACGACGCCCATCACGCTTGCGGGAGCACCGAAAGGGTTGACGAGCGGCATGAGGGAATGGATCGGCGATCGCGTTTCAAGTACGCTGTAGAGCGACAGCAGACGGTGGATCTGCGAGGATAGAGCAGCTATCGGGATATAGACGATCCCGACATCCGCTATCGCGTCGAAGGCTGCCGCAGGGCTCGCGCAGACGGGAATGCCGATGGCTCTCGCCGCCGATACGAGCGTGCCCCTGGTGTTGGCACTGCCGTCGTTGCCATGCAGGAGGATACGGTGGCCGGACTGGGCCAGCAGCAGGGCAGCCTGGAGAAACCAGGGCATTCGTCTGGATTTCGGGGAGATGTAGGCCGGCCAGTCGAGATCGATCGCGATCTCCGGTTTCATGATGTCGATGTGGGCACGCGCCGCTCGAGCGAACCCCGCAAGCTCGGCTGCCGTTTCTCCCCGGAAGTGCATGACTGAGAGCAGTGCTCCGACCTGCACCGGATCAGCCTTTCCGTCGAGAATAATGGAGAACGCATCCTGCGCTTCGCTCATCGTGAGGGGGCGGCTGTGTCCGATGCCGGCAGCGATTGTGGCAATGTGCTTGGCAAGCCGCTTGCGGGAATCCTCAGCTTTCCCAAGGGTCGCGAGTTTTAGCGCGAAGGCCTCGGGAAGTGGCTCCCCCTCCAGCAGGATGCTCGGCCTCGTCGTCAGGGGAGCTGCTTCGATGACCGGGCTTCCTGGCATGTCCATTGGATCGATGGCGACGCGCATCGGCGATGCATCGTCCCGCCGCAAGAGAGCTTCCGCCTCGGCCGCCAAGGCACGGATGCGTTGCCGCATGGATTCCGCGAACGGCGTTGGAATGAGCCGTCGGGACGAGCGAACGAAGATCGGGTCGCCATAGACCTCGCGGATCTGTCCGAGGAGGCGGCTCATCGCGGGCGTTCCCATCCCCATCCGCTCGGCTGCGCGGCTGACGCTTCCCACCACCAGCAGAGCATCAAGCGCCAAGAGGAGACGGAGATGACCGAGCTTCAGGGAGTGTTCTTCGGCTGCAGATGTCACAATTTTTCTGTCTTCAAGACCTATGGTGGAATGGCCGCATGATGATCGGGAAATGTCTCATCGTGGAACGGCTATTCCTCATTCCACGAGATCTTTCAAGCCATGCCCCACGACTTTAGAGTCATTATAATTTGCGATTTCCTGAACTCAGAATGAGTCTCAAACATAGCCGTTGACCATCATCGGACCGCAAACCTACTAGCTGCCCCATCATTTTTCAGCATGAGGGGCACTGGGACAGATGAGAGGGACCACTAAGCAGACTCGGCAGGATTCAAAGAGGGGGCCTTCAACCTCCTCGGCTCCCATCGCACTGCCAGAATCCGCCGTCTCGCGCTCTCAGTGCGGGGGGTACAAGACGGGCCGAAAGATCGCCGTGCTTCTCGCCTGCACGAGCCTGTCGACAGTTCTTCTCCTCAGCCCTGGAGCTGCCATGGCGCAGGACGTCGAAGCCAGTGCCGCTCCTGGTAACGATGACGTGATCAACCTGGACCAGATCGTCGTGACGGCCTCCGGGTTCGAACAGACTGTGAAGAATGCGCCTGCGAGCATCTCCGTCATCACGCGGGAGGAACTGGAGAGAGGTTCCTTTCGTGATCTGACCGACGCTTTGCGGGAGGTTCAGGGTGTTGTCGTCACCGGTGTCGCCAACGAGAAGGACATGTTCATCCGCGGACTTCCGGGCACCTACACGCTGATTCTCGTCGATGGGAAGCGGCAGAGCACCAGAGATGCGCGCACCAACGGCAATGCCGGTTTCGAACAGAGCTTCATTCCTCCCGTTACGGCCATCGACCGCATCGAGGTCGTGCGGGGCCCGATGTCCTCCCTTTATGGCTCCGACGCCATGGGTGGCGTCATCAACATCATCACACGCAAGGTATCCGACAACTGGACGACCTCCGTCACGGCGGACGGCACGCTCCAGCAGCACGAGTATTTCGGCAATTCGGCGCAAGGCTCGTTCTACACGAGCGGCCCGCTCATCCACCGTATGCTCGGGCTTCAATTGTGGGGACGCGGGTTCGGCCGCCGCGAGGATGATTTCCTCAGCGGCATCACAGGAGCCCGCGAAGGCAATATTGGCGGACGGCTGACCTTCACCCCGACCGAGAACCACGACATCATGCTTGAAAGCGGTTTCACGCGCATCCGCCGCGACGCGTCTAAATGGGGAACGCTCGAGAGCACCGCCAACGACACTTACAATCACAATGACCGCAAGTATTGGTCGCTCACCCATGAGGGGCGCTGGGGTCCCACGACCTCGACATTCTCGATCATGCAGGAATGGGCGGAGCGACGGAGCTACACGGAGAATCCACGCACGCTCGCTTTCGATAAGAATCCGCGCTCGCCCGAGATCCGCAACACGATCGTCGACGGAAAGTTCACCACTCCTTTCGATTTTTTCGGAACCCACACGCTCGTCACGGGCGGCCAATGGTCCAACGCCTCGCTCGACGACCAGAATCCGGGTCGGCGCACGCGCATCGACGAGACGTTCACGATCAACCAGTGGGCTCTCTTCGCCGAAGACGAATGGCGCCTCACCGACACCTTCTCGCTCACGAACGGGCTGCGCATGGATCACCATGAGATCTACGGCGCCCATTATAGTCCTCGCAGCTACGCGGTGTGGCACGCCACCGGGAACCTGACCCTGAAGGGAGGTCTCTCGACCGGTTTTCGGGCTCCCGAGATCCGCCAGATCGCGCCGGGCTACGCCTATACGACAGGCGGCGCGGGCTGCAGCTACGGGCCCAACGGAACCTGCGGCGTCATTCTGGCCGACCCCAATCTGCAGGCGGAAACGAGCACGAGCTACGAGATCGCCGCTCTCTGGGACAATCTCGACGGCTTCACCGCGAGCGCAACCTATTTCTACACGGATTTCCGTGACAAGATCAGCAACGCGCTGGTTCTGGACGACGCCGGCAACCCGGTGCGCTGGTCGGAAGATCCGAACTATCGCCTCTGGTACAACTACAACATCGACGATGCGGTCATCCAAGGCGTCGAGCTGGCTGCAAGCTGGCGCGCCACGGAATCGATATCGATCCGCGGCAGCTACACCTTGACGGATTCCGAGCAGCGGACGGGCGACTTTGCGGGCTTCCCGCTCGCCCGCACGCCCCGGCACATGGCCAATGCGCGCCTGGATTGGAACACGCCGATCACCGGGCTCTCGACCTGGACGCAGGTGAACTACCACGGCGCGGAAATTGTGGGCGGCGCACGCATCGGCACGAACGGCACGCCCGTCATCATCAACGGCGCAGCCGGTCGAAGGTACGATGCCTACGCCACGATGGATACGGGCCTGACCTATAACTTTACCGAGAAGCTTGCCCTGAACGCCGCCATCTACAACGTCTTCGACAAGGAGATCGAACCTACTGACCACAACACGGTGGTGGAGGGACGGCGCCTCTGGATCGGCATGTCGGCGACCTTTTGAAAGCTCCTCCCCTCCTCCCTCCACTAAGCATCGTTCTCCGAACGACGGACAGGAACAGGCATGGCACAGGACGGTATGACGGATATTCACGAGGGACCGCGCCGGCGCCCCCTCTCAGGACCTGGACTTTTCGTGTCGGCGAAAGCTTTGACGGAGAACCCAACATGCGCCGCGTCGTCCCGACGGCGGACGATACGGCGAATTCATCTACAAGCCAGGACAGGCACTCGTTTGGCGACGTGGCCGGATCGGCGGACACGACCATGTGGACGACTGAATGCCCGTATGCCGCAGAAAACGCGATAACCAGAGAATTGGAGTGATGATGACTTTCCCGGCCCGCTACCCGCTCGCCGCCCTCGTTGCCGGCGCCTTGGCCCTCGGCTCCGTAACGGTCGGCGCTCAGGCGCAGGATCTGACGATCCAGCATGCCAAGGGCGAGACGACCCTCTCCCGGAAGCCTCCGAAGGTCCTCGCGTTCGACATGGCCTCGCTCGATACGCTGAATGCCCTGGGTGTCGAGGTTGCCGGCGTCCCGACGGCCCGATTCCCGGAATATCTCGCGAAGTACACTTCGGATCGATACGAGAAAATCGGCACCCTGTTCGAGCCCGATTACGAAGCGGTCAACGCGGCCGAACCCGATCTCATCATTGTGGGGGGCCGCTCCAGCGCCAAATATGCCGACTTGGCGAAGATCGCGCCGACCATCGATCTCACGGTCGACCCGAAGGACTTCATGAGCAGCGTGAAGCGCAACGTGCGGGTTCTCGGCAAGATTTTCGACAAGGAACCGGAGGCCGAGACTCAGCTGGCCAAGCTTGAGACATCCATCGCTGATCTTCGCCAGGATGCCGCCAAGGCCGGCAAGGGACTTCTGGTCCTCACGACAGGCGGCAAGATGAGCGCCTACGGCCCCGGCTCGCGCTTCGGGATCCTTCATGGGGAATTCGGGATCGTGCCCGTGGTCGAGGGCTTGGCCACGACCAACCACGGGCAGGCGGTGTCGGCGGAGTTCATTCTCAAAACCGATCCGGACTGGCTTTTCGTGATCGACCGGGACGCGGTGGTCGGTCGGGAAGGCGGCGCGGCCAAGAACGTGCTGGACAACGAACTCGTCGCCCAGACCACGGCCTGGAAGCAGAAGCAGGTCGTCTATCTCGACCCCGTCAATTGGTACCTGGTCGGCGGCGGGCTGACCGCCCTGCAGGCCAGCGTCGATCAGATTGCCAAGGCCGTGGCGAAGAAGTAACCCGCATCCGGCCGGATACGGATCGACCGCGGGTCGCTCACTGAGCGATCCGCTTTTGCATGTGGAACCTAGGGCCGGTCGAAGGCCCGCTGAAGCCCCGAGCGCCCGTGAGATCCCTCCTCCTTGTCCTGGCAGCCGTCATGGTCCTGGCTCTGATCAGCCTGCTGATCGGAGCGAGCGATCTGTCGCCGGCGAGCCTCCTTTCGCCACAGGATGGAAGCCAGGCGACTCGGATTCTCGTGGTGTCCCGGATCCCCAGGACCGTCGCCCTCGTCCTGGCCGGCATGGCCATGGCGGTGGCCGGACTGATCATGCAGATGCTGACCCAGAACCGGTTCGTCGAGCCGTCGACGGCGGGAACCGTCGAGTCGGCTGGCCTCGGCCTTCTGACCGTAACGCTCTTCGCCCCCGACTTGCCCGTTTTCGGCAAGATGCTGGTGGCGGCCGGCTTTGCCCTGGCTGGAACCGCCCTGTTCCTGCGCATTCTTCGCCTCGTCCCCCTGCGCTCCGTCCTGACGGTGCCGCTGGTCGGCATCATGCTGGGCGGCATCATCAGCGCGATCACCACGTTCTTCGCCTATCGTTTCGACCTGATGCAGTCCCTGAACGCCTGGACGACCGGGGACTTTTCCGGCGTCCTTCGCGGCCGCTACGAGCTGCTGTGGGTGACCTTCGGCCTGACTCTTCTCGCCTATCTGGCCGCCGACAGGCTCACGCTGGCCGGGACGGGGCGTGACTTCTCGACCAATCTGGGCCTGCGCTACCGAAGCGTGGTGTCCTTCGGGCTGGTCATCGTCTCCATGGTGACGGCGACCGTCGTCGTCACGGTCGGCATGATGCCGTTCCTCGGCCTGATCGTGCCGAACGTGGTGAGCATGATGATCGGAGACAACATGCGCCGCGCCCTGCCCCGGGTTGCCGTGATGGGCGCGGGCCTCGTGCTGGTCTGCGACGTGATCGGACGGGTGGTGTATTACCCATACGAGGTTCCCATCGGAACCATCATGGGGGTCGTCGGCAGCGCACTCTTTCTGGTTCTTCTGCTGAAGGGGCGCGGGCGCTTTGCGTAACACAGACCTGCATCCAATCCGCGTGCTCGTGATTCTCGCCGCCGTCGCGGCGGCGGTGATCGTGCTGTTCATGACGGTCAACGCCAAGGGACGGTGGGATTTCATCCTGGCCTTTCGCGGCGCGAAGGTTCTGTCCATGATCCTGGTCGCCTATGCCATCGCGGTGTCGACCGTGCTGTTCCAGACGGTGAGCCACAACCGGATCCTGACGCCCTCGATCATGGGCTTCGACGCCCTCTACGGCCTCCTTCAGACCGGCCTGATCTTCGCGCTTGGATCGGCAGGATTGGGCGCCTTGGATCCGCGCCTGCTGTTCGGGATCGAGGTCGTCACGATGGTGGCGTTCTCCAGCCTCCTGTATCGCTGGCTCTTCTCCGGCAACAGCCGCAGCCTTCACCTGCTGCTTCTCGTCGGCATCGTCTTCGGCGTGCTGTTCCGAAGCCTCGCCGGCTTCATGCAGAGGATCATCGATCCCAACGAGTTCGTCGTCCTGCAGGACCGCCTGTTCGCGAACTTCAACAGCGTCAACGACGACCTGCTGGCCGTCTCGACCGCGGCGGTCGTGGCCGTCTCCATCGTAGGCTGGCGGATGATGCATGCTTACGACGTGCTGGCCCTGGGGCGGGAAGCAGCCATCAATCTCGGTGTCGATCACACAAGGGCCGTGACGATCGTGCTCATGCTGGTGGCCATCCTGATCTCGGTCTCCACCGCCCTCGTCGGTCCCGTGACCTTCTTCGGCTTGCTGGTCGCCAATCTCGCCTACCAGATCGCCGGATCCCACAAGCACCGCTTCATTCTGCCGGTCGCAAGTCTGTTGGCGGTCATCTGCATCGTCGGCGGACAGCTTGTCCTCGAGCGGATCTTCGCCTTCGACACGGCGCTCAGCATCGTCATCGAATTCGTGGGCGGGATCGTCTTCCTCGCCCTCCTGATCAGAGGAACGGCCCGTTGATCGAAATCTCTCATGCAAGCAAAGCCTATGGTGACACCATCGTCGTGCGCGACG
This sequence comes from Microvirga lotononidis, assembly GCF_034627025.1. Lineage (NCBI taxonomy): Bacteria > Pseudomonadati > Pseudomonadota > Alphaproteobacteria > Hyphomicrobiales > Methylobacteriaceae > Microvirga > Microvirga lotononidis. The sequence goes on from NZ_CP141048.1 coordinate 959,829, forward strand.
TGTCGCTCACTCTGCCCCGGCGAGGCGTCACCTCGATCATCGGCCCGAACGGCGCCGGCAAGTCCACGCTTCTGTCGATGGTCGGCCGCCTGCTGCCCATGAGTGCCGGGACGGTGACGATTGATGGGCTCGACATCACGCGGACGCCGTCGGACATTCTCGCCAGGCGCTTGTCCATTCTCCGCCAGGACAACCGGATCAATGCGCGCCTGACCGTTCGCGACCTGGTCGAATTCGGCCGCTATCCCTATTCCAAGGGCCGCCTCACGCCGGACGACCGGTCCCAGGCGGACAAGGCCATCGGGTTCCTGGGCTTGGAACCGCTGGCGGAGCGCTTCCTCGACGAATTGTCCGGCGGGCAGCGGCAGCGGGCCTATGTCGCCATGGTGCTGTGCCAGGATACGGACTATGTGCTTTTCGACGAGCCCTTGAACAATCTCGACATGAAGCACGCGGTGGGCATGATGAAGCTGCTGCGCCGGGCGGCCGACGACCTGGGCAAGACCATCGTCGTCGTCCTCCACGATATCAACTTCGCATCCTGCTACTCCGACTACATCGTCGCCATGCGCGACGGAGCCATCGTCCGCCACGGCACGCCCGACGAAACGATGACGGCCAGCGTGATCCGGGACGTCTACGACATGGATGTCACGATTCAGGACATGGAGGGACGGAAGATCGCGCTCTACTACGTCTGACGCGTTATCAGAATCGACCAGCCCCCTCTCGCGGGAGGTTCATCAGTCCGGCCGGACGGCGACGGCAGGAAGCCTCGGCGTGCCTGGAGCCGGTCCGGCGCCTTGGCGTCTGAAGGGAATTGGAGCGGGCGATGGGAATCGAACCCACGACATTCAGCTTGGGAAGCTGACGTTCTACCTCTGAACTACGCCCGCAAACACTTTCAAATTCAGCAACTTAGCGAATTCAGCAGTTCCTGCCGATGGCGCTATGTGCCGTTTGTGTGCCTTCCATTTCTAGCAAGGCGGCGGCGTTGGCGTCAAACGCCTTCTTATGGTTCGAGCCCGGGAAGCGGTACCTGGATGAAACGGATAAGCCCTCCTGGATGATCGCCCGATCGTTCATGCCAGTTGAGGACGAACACCGGACCACTCCTCCCGATCGACCCGACAACGAAATCTCTACTCCACGAGAGTGAATGGAAATTCGAGAAGGAACCTACCTCGTCCATTGGGTTTGATTTCTCCAAAGAAAGGAGCAAACCCTATGAAAGCAAGTATTCTGTTCGTCGCGCTCGGCCTCGCCGTTCTTTCCGTCCCTGCTGCCGTTCAGGCACAAGGAATCGTACGCGGTGCCCAGCAGGGAGCCGCCGTCGGCAATCGGGCCGCCGGTCCTGTCGGCGGGGCTGTCGGTGGCGCGGTCGGCGGCGTGACCGGAGGTGTCGTCGGTGGAGTCAAGGGTGTGCTCGGCATCCCGCAGAGCACCGGCAGTGTGAAGCGGCATCAGACCACCCACAAGAAGCGGACAGTTCACCACTAGAGCATCGTGCGGGCCCTTCAGGCCGCATCGGCGGCTCGATGGGCCCGCCTGCGATCAGTGGACCCGGTTCCGGGCGTGGAGCATCGTGCCAGCCGTACGATGACCAGAGTGCCGTTGTGGTCAGCGGAAGTGCTTGGAGAGCTTCAGGCCCTGAGCCTGGTAGTTCGAGCCGGCGCCTGCGCCGTAGAGCACGTTCGGACGCTCTGCCATGCGCTCATAGACGAGCCGCCCGACGATCTGGCCGTCTTCGAGGATGAAGGGAACGTCGCGGGAACGCACCTCGAGAACCGCGCGGGCCCCCTCTCCGCCTGCATCGGCATGGCCGAAGCCCGGATCGAAGAAGCCCGCGTAATGGACCCGGAACTCACCCACGAGGGGGTCGAAGGGCACCATCTCGGCCGCATAATCCGGCGGCACGTGCACGGCCTCCTTGGAGGCCAGGATATAGAACTGGCCTGGATCCAGGATCAGGGTCCGGCTGGAATCCGCATAGAGCGGCTCCCAGAAATCCGCCACGCGGCAGGAGCCGGGCTTGTCCACATCGACGAGGCCCGTATGCCGCTTGGCGCGATAGCCGACGAGGTTGTCGGGGCCGAAGCCCGCGAGATCCACGCTCACGGCAACCCCATCCTGGATCGACGGCTCGGCGGAGGTCACGACACGCTCGCGCTCATGGACGGCCAGCAGCTCGGCGTCGCTCAGGCGGACATCGCCCTTGCGCAGGCGCAGCTGCGACAGGCGCGTGCCGGTGCGCACCAGCACGGGAAAGGTACGCGGCGAGATTTCGGCGTAGAGGCGCCCGTGATAGCCGGCCCCGATGGTGTCGAATTCCTGGCTGCGGTCGGTGATGACCCGGGTGAAGACGTCGATGCGGCCAGTCGAGCTCTTGGGGTTGGCAGCGGCCGACAGGTCCTCCGGCAGGGCCAGTTCCTCCTGCAGCTCGGCGATATAGACGCTGCCCGTCTCCAGGATCGCCCCCTTGGCAAGGTCGATCTCGTGGAAGCTCAACTGGTCGAGCCGGTCCTGGACCGTATGGTTGCGGCCCGGCAGGAAGCTGGCGCGGACCCGGTAGGCCCGTCGTCCGAGCCTCAGGTCGAGACTGGCCGGCTGGACCTGGTCGGACGCGAAGGGGGTTTCCGGTTTGATGGCTCCCGCCTCGGCAAGGCGCATGATGGCATCCGCCGATTGAATCCCGTCCTTCAACGCAACCATGACTGTCTTCCGAGGGGCCGAGCCCTCTTTGAATTGGTGAGCCTGACAATATCTGTAAGGCTTGTTACGGAATTCTCAATCGCTTTCATGGCCTGGGGATAGTCCCGTGGACAAGGGCCCGGCCCTTCCTCCCCCGGTCGATTGACGAGACCCCAAGGCCGCCGTACCACGGGCTCATGGAACTCTTCGACCGGCGTGAGGCAGGCTCATGTACAAGGCTGTGACCCGTGGCATCTCCGTGACGGTGACGCCCCGCTACATGCCCGAAGAATCTTCCCCCGAGCAGGGCCGCTATTTCTTTGCCTATACGGTCGAGATCATCAACACGGGCCTGGAGCGTGTCCAGCTCCGCGCCCGTCACTGGACGATCACCGACGAGCATGGGCAGGTCCAGGAGGTGCGCGGCGCGGGCGTCGTTGGAGAGGAGCCGATCCTGGGCCCAGGGGAGAGCTTCAGTTATACGAGCGGCTGCCCCCTGCCGACGCCGAGCGGCACGATGCAGGGCTCCTATCTGATGGAGACTGCCGCCGGCGAAACCTTCGACGCTGAAGTTCCTGCCTTCTCGCTCGACATCCCCCGCGCCAAGCGCGTGCTGCACTGAGGTTTTTGATGATGTCCACCGGACAGCGGCTGACGCCGCTCGAAATGCTGGCGAAGCTGGTTTCGTTCGATACCGTGAGCTCGAAGTCGAATCTGCCCCTGATCGAATTCGTCGAAGGCTATCTGCAGAGCTGGAACGTGCCTTATGTGCGCGTGCCCGACGAGACCGGTGAGAAGGCGGCGATCTACGCCACCGTCGGCCCGCAGGACCGGGGCGGGATCGTCCTGTCCGGTCATACGGACGTGGTGCCGGTGACCGGCCAGTCCTGGACCTCCGATCCCTTCACGCTGCGCGTGGAGAACGGGCGCGCGTACGGGCGCGGCGCCGTAGACATGAAGGCTTTCGACGCGCTGGCGCTCGCGATGGTGCCGGAGTTTCTGGCCGCCCATCTCACGACGCCGATCCACATCATGCTCTCCTACGACGAGGAGACGACCTGCCTGGGCGTCGTCGACACCATCCGCCGCCTCGGACATGATCTGCCCTTGCCTAAGGCCGCCATCGTCGGCGAGCCGACGATGCTGGAGGTGGTTGACGCGCACAAGAGCGTCGTGACCTTCTCAACCACTGTGCATGGATTCGAAGCGCATTCGTCGAAGCCCTATCTCGGGGCCAGCGCCGTGATGACGGCCGCCGAGCTGATCGCGGAACTGAACCGCATCGGCGACGACATGATGGAACGAGGCGACTCGAGCGGACGCTTCGATCCGCCCTACACGACGGTGCATGTGGGCACGATCGCGGGTGGCACGGCGCGCAACATCCTCTCGAAGAGCTGCACCTTTCACTGGGAGTTCCGGGGTCTGCCAAGCCTCGACCCGCAGGAGATCCCCAATCGCCTCAATCGCTTCGTCGAGGAGGTGGCTTTGAAGCGCCTCAACCGCTTCGGCGAGTTCGGACGGATCGAGACGGTCCTTCACGCCGACGTGCCGGGCCTCGCGCCCGATCCGGGCTCGACGGCGGAAGTCCTGGCGCTTCGCCTCGCTGGCAAGAACCATACGCAGACCGTCCCGTTCGGCACGGAAGCGGGCCATTACCAAGCGGCCGGCATTCCCACCGTCGTCTGCGGTCCCGGCTCGATCAACCAGGCCCACCAGCCGGACGAGTACATCACGCTGGAACAGCTCGAGGCAGGCCTCGCCTTCATGCGGCGGCTCGCGGCGACCTGCGCGAGTTCGTGACACCGGCAAGTCTCGATCGGCGCTCGTTCCGAGAGGCTGACTTGTCGAGGTGAGGCGCGAGAACTCTCCTCCCCACAAGGGGGAGGGAAACGCGCGTGAACCCGCTGCGAGCCAGCCTCGACGGTGAGATCAGCGAGTGCTGAAGCGTTATGAGTCCGAAGCTTCCGACTTCGCGATCTCGGCTTCCACATCGGCCGGATCGAGGTCGTAGAACCGCGAGCAGAACTCGCAGGTGATGCCGATGCGGCCGTTGTCGCCGACCATGTCGCGGCGGTCCTCCGCCGAGAAGCGGCGCATCATTCCCATGATGCGCTCGTGCGAGCACGTGCATTCCTCATGCACGTGCTGGCCCTCGAAGACCCGCACGCCGCGCTCGTGGAACAGGCGATAGAGCAGCGTCTCGCTGGAGACGGTCGGATCGATCAGCTCATGATCCTCGATCGTGCCGACCAGGGACTTGGCTTCGAGCCAGGCGTCGTCCTCGGACGGCGCGGCCAGATCGTGGGAGGGATGTCCCTCCGGGATGTCGCCCGGATCGAGATCAGCCTGTCGCAGCCGCTCCGACGAGGAGGGCAGGAACTGGATCATCAGGCCGCCGGCGCGATAAGTGTGGCGGCCGTTCTCGAACTGCTCGGCAACGGCGAGCCGCACCTGCGTCGGGATCTGCTCCGACTGGCGGAAATACTGGTGAGCCGCCTCCTCGAAGCCCTGGCCTTCGAGGGCGACAACGCCCTGGTAGCGACTGCGCTCGGATCCCTGATCGATGGTCATGGCCAGATAGCCCGAGCCCAGGAGCTCGCCCGTGCCGGGCGTGGCGGGCCCGAGCGCCTCGAGCTTGTCCTTGTCGAATCGGGCGGTCGCGCGCAGACGGTCAGGCGCGTTGAAATCGACCACCACCATGTCGATGATGCCGTCGGTCTTGGTCTGCAGCTGGAAGCGCCCCTCGAGCTTGAGGGACGCGCCGAGCATGACCGTCAGGGCCGCGGCCTCGCCGATGACGCGGGCCACCCGGTCGGGATAGCCGTGACGGGCCAGGATCGTGTCGATGGAGGCTCCGAGACGCACCACGCGCCCGCGCACGTCGAGAGGCTCGACCGCGAACGGCAGGACGACGTCGTCGTTTCCTTCAAGCGAAGCTGAACTCATGCGTTTGCTGCTCCCAGGCACCAGGCCAGGATGCCCTTCTGTGCGTGAAGCCGGTTCTCGGCCTCGTCGAAGACGACCGATTGCGGGCCGTCCATGACCTCGTCCGTCACCTCCTCGCCGCGATGGGCGGGAAGGCAGTGCATGAAGATCGCGTCCTTGTCGGCCACGCCCATGAGCCTGCCATTGACCTGATAGGGCTTGAGCAGGTTCTGGCGGCGGAACTCGTCGTCGTCGCCCATGGACACCCAGCAATCGGTCACGACGGCATGGGCGCCATCGGCAGCCTCGAAGGCATCGGTGGTCACGCTGATCTTGGCCCCTTCCTGTTTCGCCCAGGACAAAAGCTCCGGGCGCGGAGCAAGTTCCGGCGGGGACGCGATCTTCAGGGTGAAATCGAGACGGGCCGCCGCATGGACCCATGAGGCCAGCACGTTGTTGGAATCGCCCGTCCAGGCGATCGTCCGCCCCTCGATGGAGCCGCGATGCTCCTCGAAGGTCATGATGTCGGCCATGATCTGACAGGGATGCGTCGTCTTGGTCAGGCCGTTGATGACTGGGATCGAGGCATATTGGGCCAGCTCCGTCACCATGGCATGATCGAGGGTGCGGATCATGATGGCGTCCACGTAGCGCGAGAGGACGCGCGCCGTGTCGGCAATGCTCTCGCCACGGCCGAGCTGCATCTCCTTGCCGGTGAGCATCAGAGTCTCGCCGCCAAGCTCACGCATGCCGACATCGAAGGATACGCGGGTGCGGGTGGACGGCTTGTCGAACACCATCGCCAGGACCTTGCCCTCGAGCGGCCGCTCCTTGCTCTTCTCGCCGCGGCGGCGCTTGGCCTTGAGCTCCAGGCCGATATTCAGCAGGTGCCGGATCTCCGCGCCGGAAAAGTCGCTGAGATCGAGGAAATGGCGGGTCTTCATTGAACTGCTCCCGGCTGAGCGGTGTTTTTCTGCTCAGCTTCGATGGCCGCACAGGCGGCGTCCAGACGATCGATGGCTTCTCCGAGATCGGCTTCCGTGATGATCAGCGGCGGCAGAAGCCGGACGACGTTGTCGCCGGCCCCGATCACGATGAGTTTCTGGGCCCGGGCGGCGTTGACGAAATCCGTGTTGGGCACGACGGTGCGCAGGCCCATCATGAGCCCCTGCCCTCTCACCTCGGCGATGACGCTCGGATGGCGGTCCTTCAGCTCGGCGAGGCGCTGCTTGAGCAGCAGGCCCTTGCGCTCGACCCCTTCCAGGAAAGCGGGCTCCAGAATGACGTCGAGCACCGCGTTGCCGACCGCCATGGCGAGCGGGTTGCCGCCGAAGGTCGTGCCGTGAGTGCCGAGCGTCAGCCCCTTGCCGGCCTCCGCCGTGGCGAGGCAGGCGCCCAGCGGGAAGCCGCCGCCGATGCCCTTGGCGACCGTCATGATGTCGGGGGTCACCCCGCTCCATTCATAGGCGAAGAGCTTGCCGGTACGGCCGACGCCGGTCTGGATCTCGTCGAAGATCAGGAGAAGGCCGTTCTGGTCGCACAGGGCGCGCAGCTCGCGCAGGAAGGCGGGCGAGACGCTCCTGACGCCGCCCTCGCCCTGAATCGGCTCGATCATCAGGGCCGCCGTCTGCGGGCCGATCACGGCCTTCAGGGCCTCCATATCCTCAGGGGGAACCTGGTCGAAGCCCTGCACCTTGGGGCCGAAGCCCTCCAGGTACTTGGCCTGACCGCCGGCCGCGATGGTCCCCAGGGTGCGCCCATGGAAGGCGCCCTCGAAGGTCACGATATGGAAGCGCTCGGGGTTGCCGTTCACATGATGATAGCGGCGCGCCATCTTGATCGCCGCCTCGTTCGCCTCGGCGCCGGAATTGGTGAAGAAGACGAAATCCGCGAAGGTGTTGTCGACGAGCCGCTGGGCGAGGCGCTCGCCCTCGGGGATCTGGAACAGGTTGGAGCTGTGCCAGATCTTGGAGGCCTGCTCGGTCAGGGCCTGGACCAGGTGCGGGTGCGCATGGCCGAGGGCATTCACCGCGATGCCGGCGCCGAAATCCAGGTATCGCTCGCCATCTCGGCCGTAGAGCCAGGGGCCCTCTCCCTTCTCGAAGGAAAGCTCGGCACGGGCAAAAGTCGGCAGCAATGGCGATGTCACGGGTTGTCTCCGCCTAGAGAGGCCCAAGGTCGCACCCGGGCCCGAAAAAGAAAGCGCCGCCCCAGCGGGGGCGGCACGGCGGGGATTCTAACGAGGTGCGAGACCCTGTCAATTCAAGAGAAATGAAGTCACTCATCACAAGGAATTTTTGCCTGGGGCGAGTTCCTTGGGGAAAACGACATGGCCTGTTCGGGGACTCTTGCGCCGGAGTCCACCCATCCTGTAACTTCAGGGCAGTCGAGTACAGCATTCGTGCGGCGGCATTCACCCTCAGGAGCGACCCTCGCAACGCGGTCGGACATCAACCCTGTCCGCGAGGCGTCTGGGATTCTGAGCCTGAAAGCCCGACACGATGGAGGCAAGTTTAAAAATGATGGATGCGGGCGGAACTTGGACGGACGAGCGGGTCGAGCTTCTCAAGAAGCTCTGGACCGATGGTTTGAGCGCGAGCCAGATCGCCGCCGAGCTTGGCAACGTCACCCGCAACGCGGTGATCGGCAAGGTTCACCGCCTCGGCCTGTCCGGCCGGGCCAAGGATGCGAAGCCTGCCGCTTCCGCCGCCGCGCGCCCGCGCAAGGCGACCCGGGCCCCGAGCGCCCCGACCCCGATCGCGCCGCAGCCCCACGTCAACAACGTGGTGCTGGCTCCGATCCCGATGCCGCCCGTGACCCAGGAGCCTGTGGCCTATGTCGAGGACGACGTCGCCATCCCCATGTCCGAGCGCGTGACCATCATGGACCTGCGCGAGTCCATGTGCCGCTGGCCCATGGGCGACCCGACGAAGCCCGAGTTCCGCTTCTGCGGCGCCCGCTCGATCACCGGCCTGCCCTACTGCACCCACCACGCCCGCATCGCCTACCAGCCGGTAGCCGACCGCAAGCGTGAGCGGAAGCTGGCGCGCGCCTGAAATCCCAAGCTCTCAAAGAAAAGCGCCGCGCTGAGGAGCATCAGCGCGGCGCTTTTTCGTTTCCCACTCACGTCATCACCGGCCTCGTGCTGGTGATCCCGATGGATTGAGGCGGAGCTTCTCCAATCGATATGGCCGGCACAAGGCCGGCCATATCGATTGGAGAAGGTTCGGCGCCTATGGTGCGGATCGGACGAGATAGGCCGCACGATCCCTCAGGCGTTCACTGCCTGCTCCTCGCGGGCGAAGGTCTCGTCGAAGGAATAGCCGGCGCCGCGCACCGTGCGGATGGGATCGGGCCGGCGCGGCAGGTTGATGGCCTTGCGCAGGCGGCCCACATGCACGTCCACGGTACGCTCGTCGATATAGACGTCGTGACCCCAGACGGCGTTGAGCAGATGCTCGCGGGAGAAGACGCGGCCGGGGCTCTGCATCAGGAACTCGAGGAGACGGAACTCCGTCGGCCCGAGATGAAGCTCCTGTCCGGCGCGCCGCACGCGGTGGGTCTCGCGGTCGAGCTCGATATCGCCGGCCCTGAGGAGGGTCGCGATATGCGCGGGCTTCGCCCGGCGCAGCAGCGCGCGGACCCGGGCCAGCAGCTCGGGTACCGAGAAGGGCTTGACGATGTAATCGTCGGCGCCGGTCGAGAGGCCGCGGATCCGGTCGCCCTCCTCGCCTCGCGCCGTGAGCATGATCACCGGCAGACGCTCGGTTTCCGTACGAGCCCGGATGCGGCGGCAGAGCTCGATCCCGGACAGGCCCGGCAGCATCCAGTCGAGCAGCACGATGTCGGGAACCTGCTCCCGCAGGCGGATCTCCGCCTCGTCGCCGCGCGAGACGCTGTCGACCTCGTAGCCTTCGGCTTCGAGGTTGTAGCGCAGGAGCAGCATCAGCGGTTCTTCGTCCTCGACGATCAGAACGCGAGGTCCCATGATCAGGCTCCGGACGCGACCGTCGCGTCGATGGAGCGATCGTTCTTCGGCCTGTCGATGGCCAGCGTTTCGCCCGTGACGAGGTAGTGAACGGTCTCGGCGATGTTGGTGGTGTGGTCGCCGATGCGCTCGATGTTCTTGGCGCAGAAGAGAAGATGCGTGCAGAACGAGATATTGCGCGGGTCTTCCATCATGTAGGTCAGGAGTTCCCGGAACAGGGACGTGTAGAGCGCGTCGATGGCGCCGTCGCGCTTCCAGACGTCGAGAGCCTTCGCGGTGTCTTTCTGCGCGTAGGCGTCGAGCACGTCCTTGAGCTGCCCGAGCACGAGGTCGCCCATGTGCTGGAGGCCGACGACGATCTTCTGCGGCTGGAAGTCGTCGCCGATGGCGAGCGCCCGCTTGCCGATGTTCTTCGCCATGTCGCCGATGCGCTCGACATCGCCGGAAATGCGGATCGCCGAGATGGTCTCGCGCAGGTCGACCGCAAGCGGCTGGCGCCGGGCGATGGTGAGGATGGCATTCTCCTCCACCTCGCGCTGAAGCACGTCGAGGCGCTTGTCGGAGGTCACGACCACCTGAGCGAGCGTCTTGTCGTGGCGCACGAGGGCCACGATGGAATCGACGAGCATCTTCTCGGCGATGCCGCCCATCTCGGAGATGCGCTGCCGCAGACCCTGCAGGTCGTTGTCGTAGGAGCTGACGATATGCTCCGCCATGGGATAGGCCTCCCTTGAAGCGCTTCGATCAGCCGAAGCGGCCCGTGATGTAATCCTGGGTTTGTTTCTTGGTCGGGTTCATGAACATCTTGGTCGTAGGCCCGAACTCGATGAGCTCGCCGAGATACATGAACGCCGTGAACTGCGAGATGCGCGCCGCCTGCTGCATGTTGTGCGTCACGATCACGATGGTGAATTCCGAGCGGAGCTGCTCGATCAGCTCCTCGATCTTGCCGGTCGAGATCGGGTCGAGCGCCGAGGTCGGCTCGTCGAGCAGGATCACCTCCGGTCGTTGCGCGATGGTGCGCGCGATGCACAGGCGCTGCTGCTGGCCGCCCGAGAGGCCCATACCCGACTGGCGCAGCTTGTCTTTGGCTTCATCCCAGAGAGCTGCCTTGCGCAGGGCCTCCTCGACGCGCCCGTCGAGTTCCGATTTCGGCAACTTCTCGTAGAGCTTGATGCCGAAAGCGATGTTGTCGTAGATCGACATGGGAAACGGCGTCGGCTTCTGGAACACCATGCCGACGCGCGCGCGCAGCTCGTTCACGTCGATGCTGGGCGAAAGCACGTTCTGCCCGTCGAGCAGGATCTGGCCGTCTGCGCGCTGCTCGGGATACAGGCTGTAGATGCGGTTGAAGGTGCGCAGCAGGGTCGACTTTCCGCAGCCGGACGGGCCGATGAGGGCCGTCACCTGCCGGTCGTAGAAATCGATCGAGATGTCCTTCAGGCTGCGGAAATCGCCATAGTAGAAATTGAGGTTCTTGACGGCGATGCGCACCGGCGCTCCGATATCCGCAGCCGCCGCGTTTCCGATGGCGCTGCTCGTGTTGAGGGCAATCGTGCTCATCGGATTCTATCCTTCCTCAGGATGAGGCGCGCCACGACGGACAGCGCCAGGATCGACATGGTGATGATGAGGGCCCCGGCCCAGGCGAGCTCGCGCCAGTTCTCGTACGGCGCCAGCGCGAACTGGTAAATCGTGACGGGGAGGTTCGAGACGCCGCCCATCAGGGTGGGGCTGAACCAGAAATTGTTGTTGAGGGCGGTGAAGAGAAGCGGCGCGGTCTCGCCCGCGATGCGCGCGGTGGCGAGGATCACGCCCGTCACCATGCCGGCACGGGCCGCCTTCCAGCTGATCATCACGATCACTTTGGACATGGGAGCCCCGAGAGCCGCGCCGGCTTCGCGCAGCGATCCCGGCACGAGGCGGAGCATGTCTTCCGTCGAGCGGACAATGACCGGGACGGCGATGATCGCCAATGCGACGCCACCGGCCCAGCCCGAATAGCCGCCCATCGGCTGCACCATGAGGATGTAGACGAAGAGGCCGATGAGGATGCTGGGCGCGGCGAGCAGAATGTCGTTCACGAAGCGGATGACGGTGGCCAGAACCGAGCCCTTGCCGTACTCGGCCAGATAGGTCCCGGCGAGCACGCCGATGGGCGTGGCCACTACGATTCCGAGCGTGGTGAGCACGAGGCTGCCGACGATGGCGTTGGCAATGCCGCCTCCCTGCGTTCCGGGCCCCGGGGTCGTCTCCGTGAACACCGCGGGCGAGAGACCGCCGATGCCCTCATAGAGAAGCATCAGCAGGATCCAGCCGAGGACGAAGGCTCCGAGCAGGGTGAACAGGGTGCAGGCGATCTTGAGCACGCGATCGGCCAGGTAGCGGCTGCGGCGTACACGTCCCCAGGGCGCGGGTGCCGCAGCCAGGGCTTGGTTGTCGACGACGGTATCCATCCTTCACCTCAAGGGGTCTTCACGCGGGCGATCAGAAGGCGCGCGAGAGCAAGAACGATGAAAGTGACCACGAACAGGATGCAGCCGAGGGCCAGCAAGGCGCTCATATGCAGGCCCGATGCTTCATTGAACTCGTTCGCGATCCGAGATGCGATCGTCGAACTCGGATCGAAGAGCGAGAGGGAGAGCCGGTTCGCGTTGCCGATCACGAAGGTGACCGCCATCGTCTCGCCGAGCGCGCGCCCGAGACCGAGCATGACGGCACCGATGATGCTGACGCCCGCCTGGGGGAGCAGGACATGGCGCACCACTTCCCAGGTGGTGCAGCCGATGCCGTAGGCGCTCTCGCGCAGGATGCTGGGGATCTGGTCCAGCATGTCGCGTGTGATCGACGCGATGAAAGGAATGATCATGATCGCCAGAATGATCCCCGCCGTCAGCATGCCGACGCCGGACGGCACACGCGCATAGAGGATGGTTCCGATGATCGGCATGCCCTCGACGAGAGTCGTGAGGGGGATCTGCACGTAGTTGGCGAAAAGCGGGGCGAAGACGAAGAGGCCCCACATGCCATAGATGATGCTGGGCACCGCAGCCAGCAGCTCGATCACGGTCGAGACCGGACGCCGGAGCCAGGGCGGGCAGAGCTGCGTGAGGAAGATCGCGATCCCGATGGAGATCGGCACGCCGATCACCAGAGCGATCAGGGCCGAGGTCAACGTACCGGTGATGGCGACCCAGGCGCCGAACTGTTCGCCGCCCACGTTCCAGATGCTGGAGGTAATGAACCCGAAGCCGAATTCCTGGAAGGCGGGCCAGCCTCCGTAGATCATCGTGCCGATGATCCCGGCCAGAACGGCGAGAACGATCAGGGCGGAGCCGTAGCTGGCCCAGCGGAAGCCCTGATCGAAAACCGGTGAGGTACGGCGGCGGACGGACTGCATGTTGTTCGACACGATGATCTCATCAGACAAAACAGCCATCCGCCTTACTCCATCTACAGGTCGGGAACCAGCTTACATCTTGTAGACGGGCTGACCGGCGCTGGTCTTGATGTCCTTCGACCAGGTCGAGCGGATCTGCTCGACGACATTGTCCGGCAGCGGGACATAGTCGAGGTCGGAGGCCAGCTTGTCGCCGTTCTTGAAGGACCAGTCGAAGAACTTCAGCACTTCGGCGGCCTGCTCAGGCTTTTCGGCGATCTTGTAGACCAGGATGAACGTCGGGTTCGTGATCGGCCATGCATCGTCGCCGGCCTGGTTGGTCAGCGAAATGCCGAAGCCGGGAGCCGAGGACCAGTTGGCGCTGGCGGCAGCGGCCTGGAACGACTTGATCTCGGGCTGCGGATACTTGCCGGCCTTGTTCTGGAGCAGGGTGTAGGGGATGTTGTTCTGCTTGGCGTAGGCGTACTCGACGTAGCCGATCGAGTTCGGAACCTGCTTCACCGTCGCGGCGACGCCTTCGTTGCCCTTGCCGCCCTGGCCGATCGGCCAGTTGACCGTGGTGCCAGCGCCGAGCTCGGCCTTCCAGGCATCGGAGACCTGCGACAGGTAGGTGGTGAACACGCTGGTCGTGCCCGAGGAGTCGGAGCGGTAGACCGGGGTGATGTTGGCGCTGGGCAGGTTCACGCCGGCGTTCAGCTGGGCGATCTTCGGATCGTTCCACTTGGCGATCTTGCCCTGGAAGATGTCGGCCAGGACCTGGCCCGTCAGCTTGATCTGGCCGGGCTGGATGCCCTGGATGTTCACGACGGGAACGACGGCGCCCATCACGGTCGGGAACTGGAGAAGACCGTTCTTCTCGAGATCCTCGCCCTTCATCGGGGCGTCGGTGGCACCGAAATCGACCGTCTTGGCCTGGATCTGCTTGATGCCGCCGCCGGAACCGATCGACTGGTAATTCATGCCGTTGCCCGTCTCCTTCTTGTAGGCTTCAGCCCACTTCGAATAGACCGGGAAGGGGAAAGTCGCGCCTGCGCCGGTGATGTCGGCCGCAGATGCCGTGGTCGTGAGGCTCGCGACGGCAAGGCCGGCCGCAATGGCGTAGGACATGATCTTCACGGTAAGTCTCCTGTTCATTCGAGCGCGACAGGCCGCTTCAAAGCCTGGGCCGCGTCACGCGATGGGACAGCTAGGCCCGACGGATGTCTCCACTACGACAGTTGGATGACAATTAAATGACACCCCCAAAGGATCCCTTGGGAGCGGCGGAACCTTGGATCGGCATGACCGGGTGAAAGCTCCCCGTCATGGCCGGGCTTGTCCCGGCCATCCCGATACGGTGAGGCTCAGCGCTTCATGTGAATTGGGATCACCGGCACGAGGCCGGTGATGACTTGGGAGGATGAAGCTCATTGGAACTGGTCGAGTGCCCTTTTACGAACGAGGCCCTGCCTCCGGGAACCGAACCGTGAACCGGGCGCCCTGCCCCGGTTCGCTGGCGATATCGAGATGGCCGCGGTGGCGGTTGACGATGTGCTTGACGATGGCGAGTCCGAGGCCGGTTCCGCCCTTGTCCCGGCTGTGCGCGACATCGACCCGGTAGAACCGCTCGGTCAGGCGGGGCAGGTGCTCGGGCGCGATGCCCGGGCCGTAATCCTGCACGGAGAAAACAACCTGCGGCACCGTCTCCCCGGTCCGGACGACCTCCACGTCCACCCTGCCGCCGCTCTCGCCGTATTTGACCGCATTCTCGATCAGGTTTTCGGTGACGCGCAGAAGCTCGTCCCGGTCGCCCAGGACGAGGACGGGGCGATCCGGCAGGGTCGCCTGGATGGCCACGCCCCTCTCCTTGGCCAGGGGTGAGAGGGTTTCCACCATCTGGGACGCGATGGCGGCGAGATCGACGGTCTGGGTGGGTGACAGGTGGGCGCGCATCTCGATCCGCGACAGGGACAGGAGGTCGTCGATCAGGCGCTTCATGCGCTGCGCCTGGCCCTTCATGATGTCGAGGAACCGCTCCCTGGCCTTGGCGTCGTCGCGGGCGGGCCCCTGGAGGGTTTCGACGAAGCCCAGGAGCGAGGCCAGCGGCGTGCGCAGCTCATGACTTGCATTGGCGACGAAATCGGCCCGCATGGCCTCCAGCCGCCGGGCCGAAGTGAGGTCGCGGAAGAACAGGACCACCCCCGCATTCACCTCCGCGTCGGCGACATCCGCCTGCAGGGGACCGATGTGAACCTCGAAGGTCCGCTCCGTCGGGATGCGCTCGGAATACTCGACCTTGAGCGGATGGCCGCTGTCCAGCACTTCCTGGATGCCGTCGAGCACGTCCGGGGTGCGCAGGGCGAAGGACAGGGGGTGACCGGTCTTCAGCCCCGCGAGAAGATCGTAGGCGGCCCGGTTCGCCTCGATCACCACGGCCCTCTGGTCCACCAGAATGACCGGATCCGGGATCTGGGCCAGAACCGCCTCCGCCACGCTGGAGCGGGAAGTCGCCTTCGGCTGCGACTTGGTCCTGGTTCCGAGCCCGAGGCTGCGCTTGGGGCCCGCGACGAGAAATCCCGCGAGAACGGCCACTCCGGCCCAGACCAGGAGCCACAGGTCCCCATGGCCCCGTGCCAGCGAAACGGACACCAGCACGAAGCAGGTCACGACCGTCCCGCGCAGGGCGGCATCACGGATCGGAGAGGCGCCCTGTCGGAGGGAATCCGGCGATAGGTCGTCGCGTTGGCTCATGGGGGATGTCTCGGAGGCAGGGTCTCCCTTCTTTAGGAGAGGCAGGCACCGGTGTCATCTCCCGCCGAGCTCGACCTCGCCCGCCGGTTCGTCCTCGTCCGGTTTGAAGGACAGCCGGGCGGCCCGGATGCGATTGCGGATCTCGTAGGCCCCGAGGATCGCGAGGGCGATCACGAAGGGAATGAGGTAGTAGCAGAGCCGGTAGAGGAGCAGCGCCCCCAGGACCTGCTCCCGGGGATAGTTCGACAGGGCCAGGAGAATCGTGGCCTCGAAGACCCCGAGCCCACCCGGCGCATGGCTCGCCACGCCGAGCATGACGGCGAAGATGTAGACCGCCAGGAAGGTCTCGAAGCTGAGATTGTGCCCTCCGGGCAGGAGCACGAAGAGAACGCCGGCCCCGGCGCAGACATCGCCCGCCCCGATCAGGATCTGGGCCAGGGACAGCCGAAAGCCCGGCAGCTCCAATTTCCACCCCTGGATCCTCACCGCGCGGCGCTTGAGCGAGACCCAGACCATGTAGCCGATGACGAACGCGGCGGCGCCCAGGCCCACCAGCTGGTTCATCCAGATATGGGTGTAGACGAGGCTCGCCAGCTCGTCCGCCTTGCTGATCAGGCTCCAGGCGAGGACAAGGGCCATGCCGAGCCAGAAGGTCACTCCGGCGATCACGGTGAGGCTCGCCACCCGCCCCGGGCTGACCCCCTTGGGAGAGTAGATCCAGTAGCGGACCGTGCCGGCCGTCAGCAGGGGGAACCCCAGCGTGAAGCTCACCGCGTAACTCGTGAAGGAGGCGAGCGCGGTCGTCCGGTAGGGAACCTGCAGCTTGAGCTGCCGCAGGGCAATAGCATCATAGCAGGTCAGCAGGCTGTAGCTGATGGCGGTGAGGAGCACCGCGAGACCGATCTGGCGCAGGCTGGCGGCCGTGAAAGCCGCTTTCAGTTCGTTGACATCGATTTCCGATACGATGTGCCAGAGAACCACCAACGATGCGCCGAACAGGAGGACGCTCGCCGCCATCCCGATCCAGGCGAACCGGCGGGAACGGCGCTCCTTCGGATGAAGGGCTTCGGCAGAGGACATCTCCGGCTCGGCCACCGGGCGGGGACTCAAATCATTCATGAAAACGGTCAATCAGCCTCAGCGTGGAAAAGATCGCATCGGGTATGAGGGCTGTCCTGCATCTATGCTCTGGCAGAAGGAACCGCCAGACGTCGGGGGCCTTTTAATGGTTTCGGCAGGCCGGCGCTACTCTTTCGCCGGAGAAATCGCCGTGAACCGCCGATGTGGGTTGTCAGCCTCGGAAAAGGCCTACAACAATGATTCCGTGGCATCGGAGACTTGGCTGCAGGGTCAGGCCTGGGAGTTTTGAGTGGATTTCAAGGAAACAGAAACGCAATTTGCTGTTCTGGCGGAGTCTCTGCCTCAACTCGTCTGGTCGTCCCGCCCTGATGGATCCGTCGACTATGTGAACCGCCGTTGGCGTGAGTTCACAGGTCTTTCCAACGAGCAGCTTCTCGGAAACGGCTGGGAAGCGGCCATTCACCCCGACGACCTGCCCGACGTGCTGCAGCATTGGCGCCGATCCCTGGAAGCCGGGCAGGATTACGAATGGGAATACCGTGTCAGGACGGGGGCGGGCGATTACGAATGGTTCCTCAGCCGAGCCATTCCTATTCAGGACCTGACAGGCAAAATCACCCGCTGGTTCGGCACGAGCACCAACATCAATGGACAGAAGAAGGCCGACGAGACCATCCGCCTGCTCGAAAGCCAGTACCGGCTCGCCCTCGAGGCCGCGGATCTCGGGACGTGGCAGATCGACCTCGAGAAGAACCTGATCACCTGGGACGAGGGCTCGTGCGCCCTCTACCATATTCCTCACAACGGATTGTACAGCCTGACCCTGGACGAGGCCTGGGCGATGATCCACCCGGAAGATGTGGAAGGTGTCAAAGAGCGGATCGCCGCCGCTGCCGCACCCGGGTCCGACGGCAAATACGACAGCGAGTACCGAGCCATCCTACCGGATGGGAAACTCCGCTGGTTCCGCTCACACGGACAGGCTCTTTATGCGAATGGGGACGATACCCGTCACGCCATAAGCCTTTACGGGGTCGTCAGCGACATTACGGAGCATCATGCCCTCGAAGAGACGCAAAAGCTTCTGACGCGGGAACTCAACCATCGGGTGAAGAACCTGTTCGCCATCGCCAACGGCATGGTCTCGATGACCGCCCGCACGGCGAAGGATACGAAGGACATGGCCAATGCCCTGCGTGGGCGCCTGAGCGCGCTGTCGCGAGCCCATGAGCTGGTGCAGCCCGTCTCGGCGGGCGATCAGGGCAAGGGTTCGGACGTGGAACTCGCGCGGCTGATCGAAGCGGTTCTCGAGCCCTATCAACAGGCGGGCCAGAACAAGATCACCATCGAGGGACCGAGCGTGCTCGTCGGATCGAACACGACCACGAGCCTTGCCCTCGTGCTCCACGAACTCGCGACGAATGCCGCCAAATACGGCTGCCTGTCCTGCCCGGAGGGCGAATTGTCCATCCGCTGGACCCTGCAGGACGAGAATGTCGACTTTCACTGGACGGAGACCTGTGGCCCCCGCATCGAGACCCCGCCGACCTTCGAAGGGTTTGGCACCCATCTGTCGCAGCGAAGCATCACGGGGCAGCTCGGCGGTACGCTCGATCGGGATTGGCGTCCGGAAGGCTTGTTCGTCCATATGATCCTGCCGCTCAACCGCCTGAATTCCTGAGCGATCATGTCCACCTATCGCCGTGTCCTGGTCCTGGGCGGAGCCCGCTCCGGAAAGAGCAGCATCGCCCTGAAGATCGCCGAGAGCGCGTCGCCGGAGCGGACCTATATCGCTACGGCCCAGGCCTATGATGAGGAAATGCGCGAGCGGATCGCGCAGCATCGCGCCGAGCGTGACGAATCGTGGCGAACGGTGGACGCGCCCTTCGATCTCGTGGAAGCCGTCCGGGAGCGGACCGCTCCCGGGCAAGCCGTGCTGGTCGACTGCCTGACACTCTGGCTGTCCAACATCGTCCTGGCGGAGCGCGACCCGGTCCATGAGGCGGATCGGCTGATCCAGGCCGTTCGGGATGCGGGCGGCCCACTGATCCTGGTGTCCAACGAGGTCGGCCAAGGCATCGTGCCCGCGACGCCCCTGGGACGGAGGTTCCGGGACGAGCAGGGCCGCCTCAACCAGCGGACCGCGGAGACGTGCGACGCCGTCGTGTTCGTGGCGGCGGGCTGCCCGATCCTTCTCAAGCCGGCCCCTGCCCTGCAGCTGAGGCTGGAATAGCCCACTTCGTCACCGGATCTTGGCCTGCACCTCGGCGCTCAAGGCGTCGATGGCGGCGGGTGTCGAAGGACCGCCGCAGATCGTCAGCCGGGCGGGAAGCGCCAAACGCCGGGTACGAGGCACCGCCTCGGTCAGGGCCGGGTGCGCGAGAAGCGCCGTGCCGTTGTCGACCGCCTGGTTCGACGCTTCATCCACCAGCATGAAATCCGGTGGGTTCGTCACGATGGTCTCCAGCCTCGCGACGCCGCCCTCGGTGAGCCCCAAAGCCCCCTGATGCAGCCTGAATCCCATCTGGACCAGGACCTCGCCGATCGGCGACCGGGGTCCCATGACCCAGCCGCCTCGCTCATAGACGAGGAGGCTGGGCTGCCCTGATACCATCCCCCTTGCCCGTTCCAGGCTGCCATCGATGCGAGCGATCAGATCCTCGCCACGGTTTGGATGGCCGAGCCTGAGGGCCAGGGCGCGGATCTGACTGCGCCCCTGCTCCAAGCTCGTCCAAGGCGCGAAAGTCATCACGTCCAGCCCCTGCCGCCTCAGCAGAACGCCCTGCTCCTGCTGGCCATAGGTGCCTGTCAGCACGAGATCCGGCCGAGCGAAGAGGACAGCTTCGGCGCCGCCGTCGTTCCGGGGCAGTCCGGCGGCCTTGTCGGCGAGAAACGAGAGAGAGGGGTCCCCGGCAAGACGGCTTAGGGACGAAATCCGGCCCCGGTCGGCCAGAGCCAGAAGAAGCTGGTCGGTACAAAGATTGAGCGAGGCAACCCGCTCCGGCCTTGTCTGAGCCCCTGCCCCGGCGATGAAGAGACCCAGGCACGGCAGCAGGACCAATGCTGCACGGCAAATTACGGAGCGGTGAAACATGGGAGCGTTCTCGATCTCCTTCGTGCCCATTCTCTAGCATGTGAAACATAGCGACGAGAATGCCCGCGGGCCTGGCGGATCGGCGGTGCGATCAAGCGCCAGTCTACGTTGGAGGACGGGATGGGAAATCAAACAGCCGCCGTGCCGAACGGCTCTACCAAAGGCGCTTCTAGACGTTAGTATTAGCCTGCGCAAAGTGCAGCTTAATAAGCTATTTTCATCTTACTCTATCGTATTATTCCATCTGCGGCATCATGCCGTCAGTCATGTTTATCATCAGCAAAGTTTTTCCTTAAAAACTAAGCCTTATTCGAAGATGAACGCTTATTAATAAACTCGTACAAATGGTCGCACCTTGGAACATAATCGAATTTTTAACGCCAAGCTGACCCATTCTGGACATATCAGCCCATCACATACTTGCCTCGTCAAACGAAGAACGACCGTGCACCCGCCGTGGCGGAGAAACGGTGCATTTGCGGGGACATATCCATATGCAAATCGCTCTGACAGCGTCTCAGGACGCATGCCAGCAGACGGCTATTTGCCTTGAGAACCAAAAGAAGACCGGTTTCCGGTCGCTCGTCGACGCCTGCCGCGTACCCTCGCAGGGAGGGAGAACTCTGCTGGACCTCACCAAGTGCTTCGGTCTCAGCGCATGCCTGACGATTGCCATCGGTACGGCGGTTCACACGCATTCCGCCTCGGCCGCCGAGGCCTGGACCGCATTGCCGCCGGCCCTCGGCGCCGGACCGGATGCCATCCGGTTGCCGCCAGCTCATGCGGCAGCCCCGTTCTCCATGTCCGATCACGAAGCAGCCCCCGCCGATCCGCTTGAAGCCATCGTTCCGGTGGCGCCCGCGGATACGACGGTTGCAGAACTTCAGAAGCAGATCATCCTGTCCATACCTCTGATCGATACACCCGTCTCCGAGAGCGCGAAGGACGAAGAACCGGTTTCCCGCGAACTCACGGAATTCATGGAATTCGAGGAGATGCGGGTTCCCGTCTGGATCGTCGATACGATCCTGCGGGCATCCAAGCTCACAGGCGCGGATCCGGTCTACATGATGGCCCTGGCCGACAAGGAATCGAGCTTCCTGCCCGGCAACAAGGCCTCGACGTCCTCCGCCGTCGGCCTGTTCCAGTTCATCACCAGCACGTGGCTCGATGCGGTCCGCTCGTTCGGTCCTCTCCATGGACTGACGGCCGAAGCCGAGGCAATTTCAGGTGCCGGGGCCAAGATCGATGTCGCGGATCCCATCATGCGCCAGCACATTCTCGGCCTGCGCCGCAACCCCTTCATCTCGGCCCTCATGGCAGCCGAGATGATGAAGCGCGACAAGGCCAAGATCGAAGCCAAGCTCGGGCGCCAGCTGAGCCGGTCGGAGTTCTACCTTTCTCACTTCTTCGGCGTCGACAGCGCCAGCCGATTCATCGCCCTGGTGGACGACACCCCGAAGAAGAGCGCTCCGGATGCGTTCCCGGCCGCAGCCAAGTCCAACAAGTCGCTGTTCTTCACCAAGGACGGCAAGAAGACCCGCCAGCTCAGCGTGGCCGAGGTCTACGACAAGATCGACGGGATGATCGACAAGAGGCTCAATCGTTACGAGGCCGTGTCGGCCCGCGCTACGGCTGACGCCTCAGGCTTCTGATCGGACGCAAGTGCGTCCACCCCATGCGGCCTGTCTTCCGCGGAGGCCTGGCCCTCGGCAGGCTGGACGTCCGTGCGGTGCGTCAGGCTTGCGGCGGCCGAGCTGGTGGTCGCGACGACCGTAAAGCCGCCCTTGGCCGGTGAGCGGTCCACCTGGAGAATCCGCATCACGATGAACGCGACGAGCCCAAGCGAAGCCACGCCCGAGTAGATGAACAACCCCTTCGGCCCCATCATCTCCATGGCGGCTGCGCCGAACAGAGGCCCGACGGTGACGCCGGCGGCCCAGGAAAACAGCAATGTCCCGACGGTGGACACGATCTGACCCGGATCGACGATGTCGCAGGCATGGGCCACGCAGACCGAGTAGATGCAGAGAGCCAAGCCGCCCCAGGCTGCGAAAGACCATAGAACCAGCAGATTTGCGCCCTGGGCGCTGGCCCAGAGGATCAAAAGCGACACGAGGCTCGTCCCTGCGGCCAGACCAGCGATCACATAGCGCCGGTCCGCCCGATCGGAGAGCCACCCGAGCGGCCATTGCATGGCCAGGCTGCCGGCCTGCAGGGCGAAGAGAAGGGCCGCCGCCTGGTCCTGGCTCAATCCGATGCTGACGCCGAAAACGGGCGTGATGGCAATGACCGGGCCATTGACCAATCCCACGACGAAAGCGCCGACCACGGCGGATGGCGCGGCGGCGAACAGCTTCCGGACCTCGATCCGCACGCCTTGCGGGGCGGCCGGTTCCTTCGTCGTCGTTGCGGCGATCGGCAGGAGCGAGAGCGTGATCAAGGCGCTGACGGTCATGAACAAGCCGTCCGTGCGGATGTTGCCGAGGCCGATCCCGAGGGGAGACAGCATCAGGGCGACCTTGGTGCAGATCATGTAGATCGACAGGATCCGCCCGCGATGGCTCGAAGTGGCGCGGGCGCTGATCCACCCATCCGTCACGGTGAAGATGCAGGCGAGCGTGACGCCGGTCAGTCCACGCAGAAGGATCCAGGCCAAGGTCGAGTGCGCCTGGGTCATGGCCAGGATCAGGACAGCCACCACCGCCGCAAGGCTGGCGAAGGCCCGGATGTAACCCACATGCCGGATGAAGCTCGGGGCCAGGAAACAGCCTGTCGAGAAGCCGAGCCCGTAAGCAGCCGCCACGACGCCGATGGACGCGACCGAGATCCCCTCGGCCTGCATGCGCAAGGGCATGAGCGCCTGAAGCAGACCGTTGCCGGCCTGCAGCAGGGTGGTTGCGGCCGTGATGGTCCAGATAAGGGCGAGGGAGGAGTTCACAATCGAATCGGCATGAAAAGCGGCGGGCGTGAAAGTCCGTCAGATAGAGAACAGGTGCCGCTTAAGATCAAGTTTCGATCGGAGTTGAGGAGGTGTTCTTTAGTCGGTTCGGCATGCCCGGCCGGATCATCCGGACATGCGAGGAAAACCGCCGGACCTCAATGGCCCGGGCGGTCCTTCTGAAAGCTCGCAAAAAGATAGAAACCGTTGAAGCGCACGCCTTCCATGGCGGCCTTCCGGTCGAACCCGAGAGGAGCGTCCTGGCTTTCGATCCGCCCGCCGAATTGCCAATGCGGCTCGACGACGAATGAAGGGACGGAGCGCTCTTCCGGGACGGCACAAACCAGTCCGTCCGGTTTCGTGCTTCGGAACAGATTATATGAATACATGTCCTGCTCCCTTCTCCGCATCACGAATCGCACCCTGCCGGAAAAGAGTGACAGGAGTGTGTTATTGCATCGCAGCAAATGCGGATTTTCTTCTTTTCGTAGATCTGATGGAAGTGGCGCAAAGGGATGATCCTTTGTTAGGCTGATCCTTCCCCATGGGACCGAAGAACCAGAGAGGAAGCACGCCGCATGATCACTCACAACGCTCTTCGACGAAATCTTCTAAGCCTGGGCCTTCTCGCAGGCATCGCCCTCCCCGGCCCGGTTTGCGCGCAGGCTCTCGCCCCCGCACCGGAGGCTCCCACGGGGCTCACGGCCAAATCCGTCGGAACGGCGACGAAAGACATGGTTGCCGCCGCCAATCCCCTGGCCGCGCAGGCCGGACGGGAGATCCTGGCGGCCGGTGGGAGCGCCGTCGACGCGGCGGTTGCCGTGCAGCTCGTTCTCAATCTCGTGGAGCCGCAGAGTTCCGGTGTCGGCGGCGGCGCCTTCATGGTTTTCTGGGATGGGAAGACCATGACCACCCTCGACGGTCGGGAGACCGCTCCGGCCGCAGCCAAGCCCGAGCGTTTTCTCGGGCCCGACGGCAAGCCGATGAAATTCTACGATGCCGTGGTCGGCGGCCGCTCGGTCGGCGTGCCGGGAACGTTGCGCCTGCTCGAAGCGGCTCACAGGAACTGGGGCAAGCTCTCCTGGCAGCAGGTGATCGAACCGGCGGCCCGCCTCGCAGAGGAAGGCTTTGCGATTTCGCCGCGCCTGAATGGGCTCCTGACCCAGGAGAAATTTCTCCAGAACGATCCCGTGGCGCGGGCCTATTTCTATGAGGCTGACGGCACGCCGAAGGCCGTGGGAACGGTTCTCAAGAACCCGGCCTTCGCCAAGACCTTGCGGACCATCGCCGAGAAAGGCGCCGACGCCTTCTATACGGGCGAGATCGCCCAGGACATCGTGACCACGGTGACGGGTCATGCCACGAATCCCGGCGACATGACGCTGGACGATCTTAAGGGCTACAAGGTCCAGGAGCGCGAAGCCCTTTGCGGGAACTACCGGACCTACAGGATCTGCGGCATGGGTCCGCCGAGTTCCGGTCAGGTCGCCGTGCAGCAGATCATGGGCATCCTGGAAACGCAGGACATGGCCTCCCTGAAGCCCGGGCCGGATTCGGTGCACTGGATCGCCGAGGCGGGCCGCCTGGCTTACGCCGACCGGGCTCTCTTCGTGGCCGACCCCGCCTTCGTGAACGTGCCGGTCAGGGGATTGACCGATCCCGGCTACATCAAGAGCCGCGCCGCGCTGATCGATCCGGGCAAGTCCATGGGTAAGGCGAAGCCCGGCGACCCGCCCTTCCAGAAGACCTTCCTCTGGGGCCCGTCCGACGGGATCGAGTTCGGCACGAGCCACATGTCCATCGTGGATCGCAACGGCAACGCGGTGTCGATGACGACCACCATCGAGGACGGGTTCGGATCGCGGCTGATGACGAAGAGCGGTTTCCTGCTCAACAACGAGCTGACGGATTTCTCCTTCGCCACGACCGAGGACGACAAGCCCATTGCCAATCGTGTCGAGCCCGGCAAGCGCCCTCGCTCCTCCATGGCCCCGACCATCGTGCTCGATGGCAGCGGCAAGCTCTATGCCGTCGTGGGTTCTCCGGGCGGCAGCCTGATCATCAACTATGTGACCAAGACCCTTGTGGGCCTTCTCGACTGGAAGCTCGACCCCCAGGTTGCCGCCGATCTTCCCAATGTGGGAAGCCGCAACGGCCCGACGGAACTCGAAGCCGGGACGGAAGCCGAAGGCTGGAAGGCCGCTCTCGAAGCGAAGGGCCACGAGGTCAAGCTGATCGACCAGAATTCCGGCATCCATGCTATCGTCGTGACGCCCGACGGGCTGGTCGGCGGCGCCGACAGCCGTCGTGAGGGCGTTGCCATCGGCAACGACTGATCTTGCTCAGGCGGCCCTATTCCGATAGGGCCGCTTGCATCATCGAAGAGGATTGCGGGGGTCCATGCGTATCATCGTCGTCGGCAAGGAAGGACAGGTCGCGCGTGCGCTGGCGGAGCGTGCGCGGGCTCACGGCGCGCAGGCAGTGCTCGTCGGCCGACCCAAGCTCGATCTTGCCGATCCGTCGGGCATTGAAGACGCCCTGATCGACACCGGCGGCGACGTGATCGTGAATGCCGCCGCCTATACGGCCGTGGACCAGGCCGAATCCGACCGGGAGCTGGCTGAGGCCATCAACGGCATCGGCGCAGGCGTCGTGGCCGGTACGGCAGCGGCCATGAACATACCGGTCATCCATCTGTCCACCGATTACGTCTTCGACGGCACGGCCGACCGCCCCTACCGCGAGGATGATCCGGTCTCGCCGCTCGGAGCCTATGGCGCCTCGAAGCTTCTGGGCGAGGAAGCCGTGGCGGCCGAGGCGGAGAATCACGTGATCCTGCGCACCGCCTGGGTCTACAGCCCCTTCGGCAAGAACTTCGTGAAGACCATGCTGCGCCTCGCCGCCGACCGGGACGAGCTTGGGGTGGTGGGAGACCAATACGGATCGCCCACGAGCGCCCTCGACATCGCCGACGGCATTTTCGCGGTCAGCCGCAATCTCCTCGAAAGACCCGAGGACCGGAGTCTGCGCGGGCTGTTTCACATGACCGGAACAGGCTTTGCGAACTGGGCGGAATTCGCCAAGGAGATCTTCGCCTTGTCTGCCCGGTTCGGCGGCCCCTCGGCCAAAGTCCGGCCGATCGCGACGGCCGACTATCCGACGCCGGCCAAGCGCCCAGCCAATTCCAGGCTCGATTGCGGCAAGCTGAAGGATGTCCATGGTGTCGAGTTCCCACCCTGGCGCTCCTCGCTCGAGTCTTGCGTGAAGCGGCTGATCGAGGAAGCGCGGAAGGAAGTCTTGCGCTGACGGCGGAGCAAGAGAAGGATATTATGAAACCGTCCGCAAAATAAGACGATTGTTCTTTTTAAAGAACAATCGTAGGATCGTTTCATGACCTCGCCGCAGCACCCCGATTACCGCCTCGAAACCCGCCTCGTTCACGAGGGCCACCAACGCACGCCCTTCGGCGAGACGTCGGAGGCGCTCTTCCTGACGCAGGGCTTCGTCTATGAGAGCGCGGAAAGCGCCGAACGGCGCTTCCTGAACGAGGAGCCCGGCTACAGTTACAGCCGCTATTCCAATCCCACGGTCGATGCCTTCGAGCAGCGCATCGCATCCCTGGAAGGAGCCGAGGCGGCGCGGGCGACTGCGAGCGGCATGGCCGCCGTGACGGCCGCCATGGTCGGGCAGGTCCAGGCCGGCGACCATGTGGTGGCGGCGCGGGCGCTCTTCGGGTCCTGCCGGTGGGTGGTGGAGGATTTCCTGCCTCGCTTCGGCGTTGGCTGTACCCTCGTCGATGGACAGGACCTCGACCAGTGGCGCGCGGCGGTCCGGCCGGAGACGAAGGCCTTTCTGCTTGAAACGCCGACCAATCCGGGCTTGGACGTCATCGATATCGCGGGTGTGGCCGCCATTGCCCACGAGGCCGGCGCGACGCTGACCGTCGACAACGTCTTCGCCACGCCCCTCTTCCAGAAGCCCCTGGCCCTCGGGGCCGATTGCGTCGTCTATTCCGCAACGAAACACATCGACGGACAGGGCCGATGTCTGGGCGGCGTGATCCTGGCCTCGACCGAGTTCATCGAGACCAAGGTTCAGCAGTTCCTGCGCATGACAGGACCTTCCATATCGCCTTTCAATGCCTGGGTTCTCCTGAAGGGCCTGGAGACGCTTCCCCTGCGGGTCGAGAGGCAGACGGTCACGGCCGGCTATCTCGCGGATGCGCTCCACGACCACCCCAAGCTCCAGCGGCTGATCTACCCGGGACGCCCCGACCATCCCCAGGCGGACCTGATCCGGCGCCAGATGAGCGGCGCCTCCACGATGATCGCCCTCGACGTAAAGGGCGGAAAAGCCGGGGCTTTCCAATTCCTGAACGCTCTCCGGCTCGTCCGGATCTCGAACAATCTGGGCGATGCGAAAAGCCTCGTCACCCATCCGGCGACAACGACCCACCAGCGATTCACCCCGCAGCAGCGGGCAGAGATGAACATCCCGGACGGCCTCGTGCGCCTGTCGGTCGGGCTGGAACATCGTGATGACTTACTGGCAGATCTTACCAATGCCCTTGAGAGCGTCTGACTTCCAATTGCGATCCGGTCTCGCGCCGGCCTGATCGCAGCAGGAGCCACCCGGCAACCAGCATGGCCGCGCCCCAGGTCAGGAAACCGAGGTCCCAGTAGATCCATTGCTCCCGGGGCACGGTCTCGTTGACGTGGTGGAGGCCGAGGATCTGATGGTTGACGAGCCCCTCGACCAGATTGAACAGCCCGAAGCCGATCAGCAGCGTGCCGAAGAGCAGCTTGCTCGACCAGCTGATGTGGGTGCGCCGCGCAGCCCGCCAGAGAAGCCCCAGGCCGACGGCGACGAACGCGTAGGTGAGCACGTGGAAGAGCCCGTCCCAGAACGTGTTGACCTTTAGGTTCTCGATGCTGTCGGGCGGGTAGCCGGCAGCCGTGACGAGGTGGTGCCATTGAAGCAGCTGATGCAGGACGATCCCGTCGAAGAACCCTCCGAGGCCGAGACCGAAGAAGATGCCGGCTGAGACGGGAAAGCCTGCGCTTGGACGAGACGTCTCACTGTGCATGGCGCATCAGATCCTGGAGCATCGTGCGGAAAAGTGAATCCGGCTTTCCGCACCCAACGCGGCGCTGTTCAAAAAGTAAGCCTCACTGAGGCGGCTGGGCGGGAGCCGAGGGCGTTCTCGCCGCCGTTCCCTGCTGGGACTGCATGCGGTCGAACATTCGCAAAGCCGCGTCGACGCAGGTTTGCGTGGATTCGCGATTGCCGCAGACGACGCGAAGCTGCGTGTCGCCGCTGCGCAGGAAGAAGCGCGCTCCCCGCCCGTCGCGGCTGCCGCGGCCTTCCTCATCGTCGTCGCGCATCATCGAGCCTCGGCGGCGGTCCATGTCGCGATCCCATCCGTCACGCCTGTCGTGCCAGCCGCCGCGTCCGGCATCATCACGATCTCGCGATGATTCCTGGCTCAGGGCGCCTGTTGCAAGGCAAACGAGACCGGCGGCGAGAAGGAAAGCAGTTTTCATCGGAACCTCCACGAATGGGTGTGAACAGGCCACGGGCCTCTTGGTTCCTCACGAATTACCGTAACTGACCTATCGAAGAGCGGTCATCATGCACTGCACCTACGACTAATGTCGTAGCATTAGTATGATCTTCGAAAGTAAAAAATCGGCTCTCTTCACGCGTCGATCAGAGTTCTTCTACCCTACTTGCATGCCCTGCCAAAATGACGCACCATCGAGTAAGGAATAACGCGTGCCATCACAAGAAAACGCGATCCTTCACAATAAACAGGGGTGAGGGAGGAAGCCGTGAAGAAAGGTCATTTGTCTACGTCAAAGTCTTCGAGCGTATCCAAGCAATCGCGTCGCCGGTTCCTGCAGGTTGCCGGCTTGGGAGCAGCGGCAACGATTGCGGCTCCCCAGGTATCCAGAGCCCAGACGGCCACATGGAAATTCCAATCGACTTGGCCGAACCGCGATATCTTCCACGAATTCTGTAACGACTTCGCCAAGCGCGTGAACGACATGTCCGGCGGGCGTCTGAAGATCGACGTTCTCGCCTCCGGCGCCATCGTTCCAGCCTTCCAGCTGCAGGATGCCGTCCATGCGGGCATTCTCGACGGCGGCCACGGTGTCGCCGCCTATTGGTACGGCAAGAACAAAGCCTACGCGCTGTTCGGCACCGGCCCGTCCTTCGGTTGGGACGCGAATTCCTTCCTCGGATGGATGAATTACGGTGGCGGCTACGATCTCTACAACGAGCTTCAGAACCAGATCCTGAAGCTCAACATCGTGGGCTTCCTCTCCGGTCCCATGCCGGCGCAGCCGCTCGGTTGGTTCAAGAGCGAGGTGACGTCCGCAGATGCCTTCAAGGGCCTGAAATACCGCACGGTGGGGCTGGCCGCAGACCTCAATCGCCAGCTCGGCGCCGCCGTCACCATTCTGGCCGGCGGCGAAATCGTTCCGGCGCTGGAGCGCGGCGTCATCGACGGCGCCGAGTTCAACAACCCGTCCTCGGACTTGGTGCTCGGCTTCCCCGACGTGTCGAAGATCCTGATGCTCCAGAGCTATCACCAATCGGGCGAGACCTTCGAGCTCCTCTTCAACAAGACGAAGTACGACGCGCTCGCGCCCGAATTGAAGGCCATCGTCAAATATGCCGCGGAGTCGGAATCCGCCGACATGTCCTGGAAGGCCCTCGACCGCTACTCGAAGGATCTTGAGGCCATCCGCGCCCGCGGCGTCAAGGTGACGAAGACACCGGAATCCGTGCTGCAGGCGCAGCTCGACGCCTGGAACAAGGTCATCGACGAGTTCTCGAAGGACCCGTTCTTCAAGAAAGTGATCGACAGCCAGAAGGCCTGGGTGCAGCGCACCTATGCCTATGAGCGGTTGAACGAACCGTCGCGCGAGATGGCCTACGAGCATTTCTTCAAGGCGACCTGACGCAACAAACCGGCGCCCGACCGTTCACGCCTGAAAAGCCCTTTCCCCAGACCTGGAGCGGCGCCGCGCGTGCCGCTCCCACGACACGTCCCGAAGACTCGTGAAAAGGCTTCGATCCATGCGCTTTGCCTATCTCATCGACCGCATCAACACGTTCATCGGCAAAGCGGTCGCCTGGTCCATCGTCGCCCTGACCTTCGCCGTCTGCTACGAGGTGTTCTCGCGCTATGTGCTGCGCTCGCCCACGGAATGGGCCTTCGATGCGAGCTACATGCTCTACGGCCTGCTCTTCATGGTGGCCGGACCCTATGCCTTGGCCCGCAACAATCATGTGAGAGGCGATTTCCTCTATCGCAACTGGCCTCCCCGACGGCAAGCGGGACTGGATCTCGTGCTCTACGTCCTGTTCTTCTTTCCCGGCATCCTTGCGTTCATCTATGCCGGCCTGCCGTTCACGCAGATGTCCTGGATGATGAACGAGCATTCGATGAACTCGCCGAACGGGCCGCCGATCTATCCGTTCAAGGCGCTCATTCCCATCGTGGGCGTGTTGATGGCGTTCCAAGGGCTGGCGGAACTCATCCGCTGCATCGCGTGCCTGCGCAACGGCGATTGGCCCCCGCGCCTTCACGACGTGGAAGAAACGGAAAAGCTCATTCTCGAACAAGCCGAACAAGAAGGCCTTACGAAGGGGACTGTCTGATGCTGGCATCATGGGAGCTGGGGAATCCCGAGTTGGGCGTGCTGATGCTCGGCCTGTTCGTGGTTTTCATCATGTTCGGATTTCCTATCGCGTTCACGCTGATGGCGTTGGGCTTCGGCTTCGGCTACTTCGCCATGGGCGACATCGTCTTCGCGCTGGTTGTCCAGCGCGCCTATTCGGTGATGACGAACGATACGCTCGTGGCCATTCCGCTCTTCGTCTTCATGGGCTACATCATCGAACGGGCGAACATCCTCGACCGCCTGTTCCACTCGATCCAGATCGCCGTCGGCGGGCTGCCGGGTTCGCTCGCCATCGCGACCCTGGTGACCTGCGCCATGTTCGCCACCGCGACGGGCATCGTCGGCGCGGTCGTGACCCTCATGGGTCTTCTCGCCTTCCCGGCCATGCTGCGCGCCGGCTACGACATACGCCTGTCGGCCGGCGTGGTCTGCGCAGGCGGTTGTCTCGGCATCCTCATCCCGCCGAGCGTGATGCTGATCCTTTACGGCGCGACGGCGGGCGTGTCCGTGCCGAAGCTTTATGCAGGAGCCCTGTTTCCGGGCTTGATGCTCGCCGGGCTTTACATCCTCTATGTTCTGGTCCGCTGCGCCCTCAATCCGAGCCTCGCTCCGAAGATACCGGCGGAGAACCGGCGATATCCCCTTGTGAAGATCGTCTGGTCGCTGGGAACGTCGTTCTTTCCGCTCGCCGTGCTCATGCTTTCCGTCCTCGGCGCGATCTTCTTCGGCATCGCGACGCCGACGGAAGCCGCCGCCGTGGGCGCCCTCGGCAGTCTCCTGCTCGCGGCCGCATACCGCTCCCTCACCTTCGGCAAGCTCAAGGAATCGGTGATCCTCACCGCGCGCACATCGGCCATGGTGTGCTGGCTCTTCGTGGGTTCCTTCATCTTCTCGTCGATCTTCGCCTTTCTCGGCGGTCATCAGCCGATCGAGCAATTCGTCACGCATCTGAACCTGTCGCCCTTCTGGTTCCTGATCATGACGCAGGTGATCATCTTCGTGCTCGGCTGGCCGCTGGAATGGACGGAGATCGTCGTGATCTTCGTGCCGATCTTCCTGCCGCTCCTCGACAATTTCGGTATCGACCCGGTCTTCTTCGGCGTGCTGATCGCCCTCAACATCCAGACGTCGTTCCTGTCGCCGCCGGTCGCCATGGCGCCCTTCTATCTGAAGGGAATCGCGCCGCCTCACGTGAACATCAACGACATCTTCGCCGGCGTCATGCCGTTCCTGCTGCTCGTGATCGTCGCCATGGCGATGTTCTACACCTTTCCGGAAATCGGCCTCTGGCTGCCGCGCTATCTCTACGGCTGAGATCAGCGGACCGCACCTTCGAAGCTTCGCCGTGGAGCGGCCTTTCGAGCAACGGAACCCTGGCATCGCCTTCACGTTGGCCTCCTGCTCATGCTGCAAAAGGAGGCGATCATGAGATGTCAGTTCTGCCATCAGGATGTCGAGAATCCTTGTCATAACGCCCAGGAGATGCAGCGGCGCGCGGAAAGCCACGTGGAGCGCTGTGAACATGCTCTCCGGAGCCTGCAGGGCACGGGATCCGGCTCGCAGCGCGGCGATGCTCAACGAAACGGATGAGCCCATGTCCGGCAAGTCTGAAGGCCGTGATCGAGGATTGGCCGAGCGGAGCGTGAACACCAGCGTCGCGCCTCCGACCGAGGGCAATTCCGGGCATCGGATCCGGAACGAAGGATCCTCCGCCGACCGCCGGCTGGAAGAGAACGATCAGCGCAAGGGTCTGGACAGGACCGAGCGTCCTATCACGATGGCTGAAGGAAACCCCGAACCGTAGGAGTGTGGCAATGGCACGGAAAGCCCGGATGAGACCATCCTGGAAGAAGGCGAAAACCCGGAAGCAGAAGACCGCGGGTTCGCGCGAGGGGCGTGTGACTCAACGCAGCTGACCTCGACGAGAATTGTCGAAACGGCCCGCCTTTTGCGGGCCGTTTCTTTTTGCACGGAGCACGTTGAGCGGCTTAAACCTCGCTCCGTAACCCTATTTACATAGCCATACGAAATAACGTATATAAACGCCACATTCATGGAATCACAGTTGTGATTTTCCACACATCGGACATTCTGTTCGCCGGTGTAGTGAAAACATAAGCAAACAGCCGGGAATACTTTCAGGAGGACCTTATGACCGCGTCGTCACTCAGCTTCAGGCTTGCCGTTCTTTTCGTCATCGCCGGTATGGCGATGGGAATTGGCATGGCCGCTTCCCAGGATCATTCGATCATGCCTGCTCATGCACATCTCAACCTGCTCGGGTGGGTGTCGCTCTTCCTTTTCGGCATTTATTACGAGCGCCGGCCCGCCCTCGATAAGAGCCGGCTGGCCCTGGTCCAGGTCGCTGTATGGTCGGCTGGGACTGTTCTGTTGACCATCGCGGTCGCCGCTCTTCATCTGGGATATGAAGCTTTCGATCCGCTTGCTGGGATTGCATCCCTGGTCGTGCTCGCCGCCATGGTTCTGTTCGCCTATTTCGTCTTCAAGCCGTCCCGCGACGCCGCTTCGTCGCCGACGCCTCATCTGACGCCGGCCGAGTGACCGGCATCGTGCCGGGGCGGAACTCACCACCCCGGCACCCCGATTTCCGCGGCTGTCGAGAACGGCCTCGGCATGAGACCGGATGATGCTCAACGCCTTTTGTTGAGGGTCTGGCCGGGGGTGGCGCCGAAGACGCGGCGATAGGCCATGCCGAACTCGCCCACATGCCGGAAGCCGCAGGCCAGCGCGATCTCCGTCACCGTCACCAGCGCCGGATCGGCCGCCTGCAACGCCGCATGCGCCCGGTGCAGCCGCACGGAGCGCAGGAACATCATCGGCGTGATGTGGCGGAAGCTCTGGAACCCGTTCTGCAGGCTCCTGGCGCTCACCCCGGCCTGCGCGGCGATATCGGCCAGGGACAGCGGCTCGGCGAAATGCGCCTCGATGTAGGCCTCCGCGCGCCTGACATAGAACGGCACCGCCGCCGCCTGCGGGGCGAGCAGAGCCTGCGAGTATTCGTGCTGCTGCGAGAGCAGGAAGCCGGTGAGCAGCTGCTGCTCGAACTGGCGCCAGGCCATCGGCGAGTGCCGGACGAAGGAATAGGGGTCGGACATCTGGGCCTCGGCATAGCCGAGCAGGCGCAGCCAGCTGCGCCCGGCCGGAGTGTCGAGATCGGCCGAGACCTCGAAGTCGATGAAGCCGGGAATGTCATGACCCAGGAGCTTGGCGCAGCATTCCGCCATTGTCACGCGGCTGACGAGGAGCGCCATCGTCTCCGTTTCCTGCGCGATCCGAAATGCCCGTTCCGAGCCGGACGGCATGATGATGGCCCGGCTCGCCGAGTGGGAATAGGTCCTGCCCCTGAAGAAGAACTCTCCTGCTCCCGACGATGCCACGACGAAAGCCATCCGGTCATCCGCCTCCTCCGGCTCCAGGATCACGTCGATGTCCCGCCCGATCTGGGCATGAAAGATCCCGAGCTCGGCCTTGCCTCGGAAGGCGAGCTTCCCATTGGCATGATCGCCAGCCGACGCATTTGCGAATTTCTGCGGAGAGATGAGATTGAGGGCGTTCTCCAGCTCGTCGAGCCGCTTCGCTTGCACCATCTCGTCGATGATCTGGCTGGCCGGCGCAGGATGGAGCTGGACCGTGAAGCTCTGGGGCTGGACGTCGTGGGGCGCGATGGTAGCCATGTCTCGGCTCACGAGCCGATGCGGGAGCACGACCGGTCAAAGGCCCGGGCGGCCCTGCGGCACCCGGTTATTGGCGGGGTGCGGCACTGAATATCGTCGGCCGTGAAGACCCATCTATTACCGCGAATAGGAAGTTTGAAATTTTGTTTCTTCGAATTGACAGAAGTGGACGCGCGCTCAGTCGAGCGGAATACTATGAAACAACCTGAAGTAGCGCCCCTGAATTCCATTTTCGCTCGCTGCCTGCACTGCGAGAACTTGCAATCCTAAAGGGCCGTCGCGTCATCTACAAGGAATACCTGCGGCTGGAAACAGGCCCCAAAAGTGGATCTGCACTTCTGGGGCCGGCTCGTCAGTGGAGGCTTACCGTCGTCAGGTCGTGCGCCCAGGCATTGGCGACCGCCGCGTCGTGATTGTCGGTCAGCAGGATGGGCTCGCCGCTGGCGGACAGGAGCGCGAAGAGGCGCATGCCGGGCTGGAGCTTCGGCGCCTGCGGGAAGAGCCGCGCGACCTCGTCGGACTCGACCGGCTTCACATAGGCCATCTGGCCCAAGCCCAGGGTCGCCAACTCGGCAATGTCGAGGACCGGCTCGGAATGGTTCTTGATATCGAAATTCATGGACATCTCCTTGATGCGGATGCCGTCACACCTTGTCCGATGCGATGATGTCGATCTTGCGGATGATCCGTTCCGGCTCGGGCCGGACGAGATCGATCGACAACAGGCCGTTGGACAGGTCCGCCCCCATGACCTCCATGCCGTCGACAAGGAGGAAGGTCCGCTGGAACTGACGGGCGGCGATGCCGCGATGTAGGAAGTGCCTTGTCTTGTCGTCGGACTGACGCCCCCGGATGACGAGCTGGTTCTCCTCCAGGGTCACTTCCAGCTGGTCCCGGGTAAATCCGGCGACGGCCAGGGTGATGCGGAGGCGCTCGGGAGCGTGTTCGGTGCGAGCCAGCCGCTCGATATTGTAGGGCGGATAACCGTCTCCTGCCGCTTTAGCGACACGGTCGAGCGCCTGCTCGATCTCATCGAAGCCTAACAGGAACGGATGCCCAAAGGGCGACTGACGCGACATGTTCGAAGCCCAAGGTTGGAGGCACTTCGGTGGGTTTGAGCCCGCTCATGCGGCGCTCAAGTGGCCCCGGAAGGGGCCGCTGTCGGCAATATGGCGATGGCATCCTGCCCTATCAAGGGCTTGGCGGCGCGCGCCGCCCGGAGCCCGGAGCGACGGTTAACGGGACGGATCAGACCCGCTCCCGCCACCAGGCGACCTGCTCGGCCACGCGCACGGGCGAGGTGCCGCCGAAGCTCGTGCGGGAGCGAACGGAGTTCTCGACCCCCAGCACGTCGTAGATGCCCTGGTGGATCTTCGGCTCGACGGCCTGCATGGCCTCCAGGGGGAGCTCCTCCAGGGTGCAGCTGCGCTTCTCCGCCTCCGAGACGATGCGGCCGGTGATGTGGTGGGCATCGCGGAAGGGGATGTTGAGGCTGCGCACCAGCCAGTCGGCGAGATCCGTCGCCGTGGAGAACCCGGCGCCGGCGACCGCCGCCATGCGCTCCGGCACGGGCTCCAGGTCCTGGATCATGCCGGTCATGGCCGCGAGCACGATCTCGATGGTGTCGGCCGCGTCGAAGAGCGGCTCCTTGTCCTCCTGCGTGTCCTTCGCGTAGGCGAGCGGCAGGCCCTTCATCACGGTCAGCAGGGACACCAGCGAGCCGACGACGCGGCCGCTCTTGCCGCGCACCAGCTCGGCAGCATCGGGATTGCGTTTCTGCGGCATCATGCTGGACCCGGTGGTCCAGCGGTCGGGGAGCTTCACGAAGCCGAAGGGCGCCGACATCCAGATGATGATTTCTTCCGCCAGGCGCGACAGGTGCATGGCGCAGATGGAGGCCGCCGCCATGAACTCCAGGAGGCTGTCCCGGTCGGACACGGTATCCAGCGAATTGCGGGTCGGCCCGTCGAAGCCGAGCGCCCGGGCGGTCATGTGCCGGTCGATGGGGAAGGACGTTCCGGCAAGAGCGCCGGCGCCCAGGGGGCACTCGTTCAGGCGCTTGCGGGAATCGCGGAAGCGGCCCCGGTCGCGGCCGAACATTTCCACATAGGCCATCAGGTGATGACCGAAAGTGACCGGCTGCGCGCTCTGGAGATGGGTGAAGCCCGGCATCACGGTGGCGGCATGGGCCTCGGCCTTGTCGAGGAGCGCCCGGATCAGGATGGTGA
This sequence comes from Microvirga lotononidis, assembly GCF_034627025.1. NCBI lineage: Bacteria > Pseudomonadati > Pseudomonadota > Alphaproteobacteria > Hyphomicrobiales > Methylobacteriaceae > Microvirga > Microvirga lotononidis. Next base: position 996,298 of record NZ_CP141048.1, read on the forward strand.
GCTGCTCGTCCGTCCGGTCATGGGCCTCGCGCACCCAGAGTCTTGTGTCGGTGGCGACTTGGTCGTTGCGGCTGCGGGCCGTGTGCAGGCGGGCCGCCGGATCGCCGACGATCTCGCGAAGCCTGCTTTCCACGTTCATGTGGATGTCTTCGAGCGCCGTCGAGAAGGTAAAGGAGCCGGACTCGATCTCGCCCAGCACCCGTTGCAACCCCTGATGGATCGCGTCCCGGTCGCTCTCGGCGATGATCCCCTGCTTGGCCAGCATGGCGCTGTGGGCGATGGAGCCCTGGATGTCCTGGGAAGCCAGTCGCTTGTCGAAGCCGATGGAGGCGTTGATGGCTTCCATGAGCGCGCTGGGCGAAGACGAGAATCGCCCGCCCCACATGGTGTTGGCACCTGACTTTTTGGCTTCTTCAGACACGGTCGTTCATCCGATCAAGAGGGTCGGGGTGCCTTTGCCACAATTTGCCGTCTCAGGCCACCCTGCCCTCCCATTAAGCACGGTGCGCAATGTTTGCCAGTTTAAAACCAGTTGCTAGACTCGACAGCGCTTGTGTGATTTGCATTCATACTGGCGCAACAACAGGCGCTCTGATCGCCGTAAGGGAATGGCCAATGAAGCGACTTCCGAAATTCCTCCTATCCGCAGCCATGGTTGCCACGATGGCGACCTCCTTCTCCGCCGTGATGGCGGCGACCCCGCCGGACACCCTGGTCCAGGCCTGGCAAAGCGACGACATCATCTCGCTCGACCCAGCCGAGGTGTTCGAGATGAATGCATCCGAGATCATCGGCAACACCTATGAGCGCCTGATCACCTACGACATCAAGGACGTGTCCAAGATCTCCGGGCAGGTCGCCGAGTCCTGGACCGTGTCTCCGGACGGCAAGACCTACACGTTCAAGATCAAGCCCAACCGCAAGTTCGCCTCCGGCAACCCGATCACCGCCGAGGACGTGGTCTACTCCCTCCAGCGCGCCGTGGCGCTCGACAAGTCCCCCGCCTTCATCCTCGGCCAGTTCGGCCTGACGAAGGACAACATGAAGGACAAGATCAAGCAGACCGGCCCGCTTGAACTGACCTTCGAGGTCGACAAGCCTTACGCCCCGACCCTGGTGCTCTACTGCCTCGGTAACTCGGTCGCCTCCATCGTCGACAAGAAGCTGCTGACGCAGAACGAGAAGGACGGCGACTGGGGCTACAACTGGCTGAAGACCAAGTATGCAGGCTCCGGCCCCTACATTATGCGGGACTGGAAGGCGAACGAGGTCCTCGTTCTCGAGCGCAACCCGAACTACGAGCAGAAGACGCCGCTTGCCCGCGTGATCTACCGGCACATCAAGGAGACCGCGAGCCAGCGCCTGCTGCTCGAGAAGGGCGACGTCGATGTGGCCCGCAGCTTGAACCCCGAAGAGATCGCAGCCGTCTCCAAGAACCCGGACATCACGGTTCAAAGCGCTCCGAAGGGTACGGTCTATTATCTCGGCCTGAACCAGAAGAACCCGAACCTGGCCAAGCCCGAGGTTCGCCAGGCTCTGAAGTACCTGGTCGACTACCAGGCGATCGCCGACACGATCATGAAGAGCAAGGGTGAGGTTCACCAGAACTTCCTGCCCAAGGGCTTCCTCGGCGCCGAGAGCAACAATCCGTACAAGCTCGACGTCGCCAAGGCCAAGGAGCTTCTCGCCAAGGCCGGACTGAAGGACGGCTTCTCCGTGACCATGGACACCCGTTCCACGGCGGAGATCACGGGCGTCGCTCAGGCCATGCAGGCGACTTTTGCCCAGGCCGGCATCAAGCTCGAAATCCTGCCGATGGATTCCAAGCAGGCCCTGACCAAGTACCGTGCCCGCCAGCACGATATTTATATCGGCAACTGGGGCTCGGATTATCAGGACCCGAACTCCAACGCCGACACCTTCGCGGCGAACGACGACAACTCGGACAACGCGAAGGCCAAGCCGCTCGCTTGGCGCAATGCCTGGGATCCGGGTCCGCTGACCGCCAAGACCCGCGCCGCCGTGATGGAGCGTGATGCCGAGAAGCGCGCGCAGATGTACAAAGAGCTGCAGAAGGCGGTTCTCGACGATGGTCCGTTCGTGATCTTCCTGCAGCAGACTGAAGTCGCGGCCGTGCGCAAGAACGTACAGAACTTCGTTCTCGGCCCGTCGTTCAGCGACAACGATGTGTCCCAAGCGAAGAAGAACTGACGCTTCGATGGTTTCAGCAGTCATGAACGGGGGCGGAGGGCACGTCGGTGCCCTCCGCTCCTTCCTTAAAAAAGTCGTCCAGTTCGTCATCGTCCTGGCGACGACTCTCCTCGGCCTTGTCGCCGTCACCTTCTTCATCGGCCGCGTCGTTCCCATCGACCCCGTCATCGCCATCGTCGGCGATCGGGCGCCGGCCCATGTCTACGAGCGAACCCGTCAGGAACTCGGTCTCGACCGCCCCCTGATCGAGCAGTTCGTCATCTATGTGAAGAAGGCCGCGACCGGCGATTTCGGCAATTCCGTTCTCACCACGAACCCGGTGATGACCGATATCATCAACGTGTTCCCGGCGACGCTGGAACTCGCGACGCTCGGCACGATCATCGGTGTCATCGTGGGCATTCCTCTCGGCGTTCTCGCTGCCGTCAAGCGCGGCAGCCTCCTCGATCAGTTCGTGCGCGTCCTCGGCCTCGTCGGCTATTCGGTGCCGATCTTCTGGCTCGGCCTGATGGGCCTGCTGCTGTTCTACGCGAAACTCGGCTGGGTCGCGGGCCCGGGCCGAATCGACGTGACATATTCCTATCTCTATACGCCCGTCACCGGCATCGTTCTTCTGGACACGGCCATGCAGGGCCAGTGGGATGCCTTCTGGGATGCCGTCTCGCACGTCCTCCTGCCCGCCTGTCTGCTCGGCTATTTCTCGCTCGCCTATATCAGCCGCATGACGCGTTCCTTCATGCTCAACGAGCTGGCGCAGGAATACGTGATCGCCGCGCGGGTGAAGGGCCTGTCCGAGATGCGCGTGATCTGGCGCCATGCCCTGCGCAATGCGGCCGTTCCCCTCATCACAGTGATCGCCCTGTCCTATGCGAACCTGCTCGAAGGCTCCGTGCTCACGGAAACGGTCTTCGCATGGCCGGGCCTTGGCCAGTACATCACCAATTCCCTGCAGAACGCGGACATGAACGCGGTGCTCGGCGGAACCCTCGTGATCGGGACCGTCTTCGTGCTGCTCAATCTCGTGTCCGATCTGCTCTACCGCCTGCTCGATCCGAGGACCCGCTGATGGCTGGCTCCCCTGCTCTCTCCCATCCGACCGGCTGGCGGGCCTGGCTGCTCTCGCCGGAGCCGCATTCCCGCTGGCAGGCACGCCTCGGCCGCTTCTATCTCGGCTGGCGCGCCTTCTCCCGCAACCCGCTCGCCGTGATCGGCCTCGGCATCGTCCTGCTGCTGATCCTGGTCGCGCTCTTCGCCGACGTCATCGCGCCCTATTCGCCGGTGGCCGGCGGCGACCTGCGCACCCAGCGCCTGCTGCCCCCAAGCGAGACTTTCTGGCTCGGCACGGACGACCAGGCGCGGGACATCTTCTCGCGCATCGTCTACGGCTCGCGCATCACCCTCTTCGTCGTGGTGCTGGTGGCTTTGATCGCGACGCCCATCGGCCTCCTGGTCGGCACCGTCGCGGGCTATCTCGGCGGCTGGGTCGACACGGTGCTGATGCGCATCACCGACATCTTCCTGGCCTTCCCGCGCCTCGTCCTGGCCCTCGCCTTCGTGGCGGCCCTGGGCCCGGGCATCGAGAACGCCATCATCGCGATTGCGATCACCTCATGGCCACCCTACGCCCGCATCGCGCGGGCCGAGACCCTGATGGTTCGCAACAGCGATTTCATCGCCGCCGTGAAGCTGCAGGGCGCCTCCACGCCTCGCATCATCCTGGGTCATGTGGTGCCGCTCTGCGTCTCCTCGCTCATCGTTCGCGTGACCCTCGACATGGCCGGCATCATCCTGACGGCAGCGGGTCTCGGCTTCCTCGGGCTCGGCGCGCAGCCGCCGATGCCTGAATGGGGCGCGATGGTCGCCACGGGCCGCAACTATCTCATCGACCAATGGTGGGTCGCCGCCATGCCCGGCATCGCCATCTTCGTGGTGAGCCTCGGCTTCAACCTGCTGGGCGACGGCCTGCGTGACGTTCTCGATCCGAAGGCTGCCAAATGACCAAGCCGCTTCTCGACGTCGAAGACCTGCGCGTCCGCTTCCATCTGCGCACCGGCACCGTGGAAGCGGTGCGGGGCGTGACCTTCCAGCTCGGCCGCGAGCGCCTCGGCATCGTGGGCGAGTCCGGCTCCGGCAAGTCGCAGACGGGGCGTGCCATTCTCGGGCTCACCCCTCCTCCGGGCGAAGTGACGGCCAAGCGCCTCGCCTTCGACGGGATCGATCTGCTCACCGCCTCGAAGCGGACGCTGCGCACCCTGCGCGGCGGGCGCATCAGCATGGTGATGCAGGACCCGAAATACTCGCTGAACCCGGTCATGACCATCGGCGAGCAGATCATCGAGGCGTATCAGGCCCACGCCAAAGCCAGTCGCGGGGAAGCCCGCGACAAGGCGCTCGCCATGCTGGAAGCGGTGAAGATGCGCGATCCGGCCCGGGTGTTCTCGCTCTACCCGCACGAGGTCTCGGGCGGCATGGGGCAGCGCGCCATGATCGCCATGATGCTCGTGACCGATCCCGACCTGCTCATCGCCGACGAGCCGACCTCGGCCCTGGATGTGACCGTGTCGATGGAGGTCCTGCGCATCCTCGACGAACTCGTCACCGAACGCGGCATGGGGCTGATCTTCATCTCGCACGACCTCAAGCTCGTCTCCTCCTTCTGCGACCGGGTGCTGGTGATGTATGCTGGACGCGTGGTCGAGGAGCTGGAGGCGAAGAACCTCCGCGAGGCGAAGCATCCCTATACGCAGGGGCTCATGCGCTGCCTGCCGACGCTCGCCGACGACGTTCGCCCGCTTCCCACCCTGAACCGCGACCCTGCCTGGGCGCTGTGACAGGTGAAAGATCCGATGCTCGATATTCAGAATCTACAAGTCGTCTTCGGCACCGGCCGCCTCAGGGTCGATGCGGTCAAGAACGTGAGCTTCCATGTGGAGCCCGGCGAGGCCTACGGGCTCGTGGGCGAATCCGGCTCCGGCAAGTCGACGGTGCTGCGGGCCATCTGCGGCCTGGCGCCGATCTCCGGCGGGCGCGTCCTCGTCGACGGCAAGGAAGTCACCACGCCGCGCACGAAGGCCTTCTACCGGACGGTGCAGATGGTCTTTCAGGATCCCTACGCCTCGCTCCATCCGCGTCACACGGTCGACCGCACACTCTCGGAGCCGCTCGCCATTCATGGCGAGAAGGATGCTGAAGCGCGCATCCTCCAGGCCCTGCGCGAGGTGGGCCTCGGCCCCTCCTTCCGCTTCCGCTACCCGCACCAGCTCTCGGGCGGCCAGCGCCAGCGCATCGCCATCGCCCGCGCGCTCATCCTGCGCCCGAAAGTCCTGCTTCTCGACGAACCGACCTCGGCGCTCGACGCCTCCGTGCAGGCGGAAATCCTCAACCTGCTCGACGACCTGCGCCGCAAGATGGGACTGACCTATATCCTGGTGAGCCACGACCTCGCCGTCGTGGCGCATCTGTGCGAGCGGCTCCTGGTCATGCGCCACGGTGAGGCCGTCGAGGAAACCACCTCTGCGGCTCTGCGCTCGGGCGCGGCCTCGAACGATTATACCCAGTCCCTGATCCAGGCGAGCCAGGGCTTTACGCGAACCACGAAACCGCCGCTCCAGTCCCTGGCTGGGTGAAACCGTTTCTTTAATCCAACTGTTTGGCACAACACCATGTCCAGCTCCTCCCCGATGCCCGTCTTCGATGGCCACAACGACGTCCTCCTCCGCCTGATGCGCGGCAAGCTCCAGCCGGAGCGGGCTTTCCTGGAGGGCGACAATATCGGCCATCTCGATTGGCCGCGCATGAAGCAGGGCGGCCTCCTCGGCGGGTTCTTCGCCGTCTACGTGCCGTCGGAGAGCGACGGCACCGGCGTCGACGTGGACGCGCTCATGACGCAATCGCGCTACGACGTCCCCCTTCCGGCGCAGCTGGCGCTCGCACCGAGCCAGCAAGTCACCGTCCACATGGCTTCGCTCCTGATCCGCATCGAGCGCGCTTCGAAGGGCGAGGTGAAGATCTGCCGCACGGCCGCCGACATCCGCCAGTGCCTCGACACCGGCCGGCTTGCGGCCATCCTGCATATCGAGGGCGCCGAGGGCATCGACCCCGACCTGCACATGCTGGACGTGCTCTACGAGAGCGGCCTGCGCTCCATCGGTCCGGTCTGGAGCCGCCCCAACATCTTCGGCCACGGCGTGCCGTTCCGCTATCCGTCGACGCCGGATACCGGCCCGGGCCTGACGGATCGCGGCCTCGAGCTGGTGCGCGCCTGCAACCGCCTGAAGATCATGATCGACCTCTCGCACCTCAACGAGAAGGGCTTCTGGGACGTGGCGCGTCTCTCCGATGCGCCGCTCGTCGCCACCCATTCCAACGCGTGGGAGATCTGCCAGCACTCGCGCAACCTGACCGACAAGCAGCTCGCCGCCATCCGCGAGAGCCGCGGCATGGTCGGCGTGAACTTCGCCACCTCGTTCATCCGCCCCGACGGCCAGCGCAACGACGACACGCCGCTCGAGGAGATGATCCGCCACATGGATCACCTGATCGAGCATGTGGGGGTCGACGGGGTCGGCCTCGGCTCCGATTTCGACGGCGCCACCATCCCGGCCGAGATCGGCGACGCGCGCGGCCTGCCCCGCCTCGTCGACGCCATGCGTCGCCACGGCTACGACGAAGCGACCCTGCGCAAGCTCTGCCATGAGAACTGGGTGAACGTCCTGGAGCGCACCTGGGGTCAGTGAGTTTTCCGGGACTGCCGGCACTTCTCATTGTCATTCCCGGCCGAAGCGTCAGCGGAGAGGAAGGGAATCCAAAGCGTTGCGCTTGATCCTGGATCCCCTTCCCGGCCTGCGGCCGCCGGGGATGACACCCACAACGTCATGGCCGGGCTCGTCCCGGCCATCTCGATAAGAAAAGCGCCGCACTTCACGTTATCGAGATCACCGGCACGAGGCCGGTGATGACGTGGCGGGAAACCTAACGCTCCGCCTTCGATGTCAGCGCGAACACGCTCGCGATCCCGCCGACGCCCAGCATCAGCAGCAGGCTCACCGCATTGATCGCCGGGGTCGCGCCCTCGCGCATCTGGCCGTACATGGTGATCGGCAGCGGCGCGTCGGAACCGACCAGCATCAGCGTCGTGTTGAAGTTCTCGAACGACATGAGCAGCGCCACGAGCCCGGCGCCGATGAGTGCGGGGCTCAAGAAGGGCAGCGTGACGGTGCGCAGCACGCGGGCGCGGCTGGCGCCCAGATCGAAGGCCGCCTCCTCCAGCGAACGGTCGAACTTGCGCAGGCGCGCCGCGATGATGAGGGTCGAGATCGTCAGGATGAAGGAGAGCTGTCCCAGGATCACGAGGGTCAATCCGGGCCGCAGGAAGTCGAGATCGGTCTGAAGCCATTCCTCGAGGCCGTTCGCCAGCCGGGAGAAGAAGGCGAGAATCGAGATGCCGAGCACCACGCCGGGGATGACGAGCGGCCAGAGCATCATCATGGCGAGAAAGGTCTTGCCGCGGAACTCGGCCCGCTCGAGCACCCAGGCATTGACCGTGCCGAGGAGAACCGCGAGCACGGCTACGGGAACCGCGACCTTGAAGCTGTTGGCGATGCTGTCGAGCCAGATCGGGTCCGCCAGAACGCCCGGCTTGCCGAACACTTCGCCCGTACCGATGAACCATTCGAGGGTGAAGCCCCGCCAGGGCGGCGACGGGAACGGGCTGGCGTTGAACGCGAAGATCGCCACGATGAGCAGCGGCGCGAACAGGAAGACGTAGAACGCCGCGATGTAGAGTTTCCAAGCGATGGACGGGCGGTTCATGGTCTGTCAGGCCTGTTTCAGGGTGGTGCCGAGGCTCTGGCCGGTGAGGCGCAGGCCCAGCCACACGATGGCCGAGGAGAGCAGCAGAAGCAGCATGCCGAAGGCCGCGCCCTGTGGCCAGTTGAAGCGCGTGATGAACTGCGCGTAGATCTGCTCGGTGAACCACAGGCCATTCTTGCCGCCGAGCAGCACCGGCGTGGCGAAATTGCCGACGGTCAGCATGAACACGATGATCGAGCCCGCCACGATACCCGGCATCGCATGCGGAATGACGATCCGGCGCAGAACCGTCCAGCGGCTGCCGCCGAGATCGAAGCCCGCCTCGACGACGGACTGCTCCAGGCTTTCCAGCGCATTGGCGAGCGGCACGATCATGAACAGCAGGCCACCGTAGACGAGGCCCAGGATCACGGCGCCGTCGTTGTAGAGAAGCTCCACCGGCTGGTCGGCGAGGCCGACCGCCCGCAGGATATAGGAGACCACGCCCGTCTCGCGCAGCAGCATCATCCATCCGAGAGTGCGCACGAGCTCCGACACCCAGAACGGCAGGAGGCACAGCAGCAGCAGCATCGCCTTCAGACGGCCCTGCGCCACGCGGGCGATGTAGAGCGCGATGGGGAAGGCGAGCACGAGGGTCAGGGCGGTCACCAGGATCGACATGAAGGCCGTGCGCGCGAAAGTGCGCCAGTAAAGCGGCTCGGTGAAGAACTCGAGGTAATTGCCGAAACCGAAAGCATAGATTCGCGGCGCCACGCGCTCGCTGAAGGAGAGGATGAGGATCTCCACATGCGGCAGCACGATGAGAAGCCCGAGCCACAGGATCGCGGGCGCGACCAGCAGGAAGAACGTGAGGCGCGATGCCTGTTTCGTCATCATGCGGCGAAGACCTTCATGGCGTCCGCCGTCCAGCCCACGTGGATCGGCGCGCCGACCTCGATTCCGGCCAGGGGACCTGCCTGCGGCAGCACGGCGCGCACCGGCTGGTCGAAGCCCAGCGTCTCGATGAGCAGGCTGGAATTGGCTCCGTCGAAGAGCACGGCCGAAACCCGTCCCTCGAAGCGGTTAGGAAGGTCGCGCAAGGCCGGCTGGCTCGGAGCCAGAGCGATCGCCTCTGGCCGTACGAAGGCGACGGCCGATTTCTGCGAGACACGGCCCGTCCCCTGAGTCACCATCCCCGAAGGCAGTTGCAGAGCAACGGTCCCGTTGGACGAGGATACGATCTCACCGGGCCAGCGGTTCGTCTCGCCGACGAAGCTTGCGACGAAGGGCGTGGCCGGGTTGTGATAGAGATCGCGCGGGCTGCCTACCTGCTCGAACTTCCCCTGATTCATCACGGCGATGCGATCGGACATGACGAGCGCTTCGGACTGGTCGTGCGTGATGTACACGAAGGTGGTGTTGAAGGTGCCCTGCAGCTGCTTCAGCTCGATCTTCATGTGCTCGCGCAGCTTCAGGTCGAGGGCGCCGAGCGGCTCGTCGAGGAGCACGAGAGTAGGCTCCAGCACAAGGCAGCGGGCAATGGCCACGCGCTGCCGCTGACCGCCGGACAAGGCCGTCACGCGACGCTCGCTGAAGCCTTTCAGGCCGACGCGCTCCAGCATGCGCTCGGCGCGCTCCTCCGCGTCCTCACGAGGCACGCCGCGGCAGCTGAGCCCATAGGCCACGTTCTCGCCCACGCTCATCATGGGAAAGAGCGCGAGACTCTGGAACACCATGTTGACGGGCCGCTTGTTGGCCGGAACGCCGATCATCGAGCGCCCGCGGATTCGGATGTCGCCGGAGGTCGGATGCTCGAACCCAGCAATCATGCGCATCAGGGTCGTCTTGCCGCAGCCGGAGGGACCAAGGATCGAAAAGAACTCACCGGGAGCGACGCTGAACGTCACGTCATCGACCGCCGCATGGGTGCCGAAACGCTTGGTGACGTTGACGATGTCGAGATCAGTTGAAGAGGCCATAACGCTGCCACGCAAAGAAAGTCATTGTCCCGGCCAGCGCACCGTGCAAATCCGAACGATGCGCTGCTTGAAACGAGCATCGGACAGGTCCCTACGAAGGACGTTCCAGTGCTGGATCCGGTGCCGCCGGGGCGGTGGTACATAAGCGCATCGTGCAAAAAGAGAACCCGGTTTTCACGAACGCACCCCTATGGGCCCGCGTCGACCGATGCGCTGACAAGATTGAGCATCGGACCCGAACGCGGGTCCGATGCTCCAGGACGGGCTTTTACGAACCGGCCTTCAGACGATCGAGAACCTTGCCCTCGATCTCCTCGATGCCGGCCGGCACGGCCGGATACCATTTAATGTTGTCGATGGCGGCCTTCGGGAAGCTTTCGGCGAACTGGTCCTTCAGCTTGCCCTGCATGAGCTTGTCGGCGCCGTTCGAAGCCGTGAAGTTGCCTGCGGAGGCCGCGACCTTCGCGGCGATCTCGGGCTTCATGTTGAAGTTGATCCACTTGTAGGCGGCGTCGTCATTGCGGCCCTTGGCGGGGATCGCGAATGTGTCGACCCAGCCCAGCGCACCCGATTTCGGGGCGATGAACTTGATGTCGGGATTCTCGGAGTTGAGCTTCCATCCGCCCGTATCCCAGGCCATGGCCGCGACCACCTCGCCGGAGCGCAGGGCGTTGAGGAGCTGGTCCTTGCCATCCCAGAAGAACTTCACGTTCTTCTTGCACTCGGCGAGCTTGGCGCCGACCTTGTCCATCATGGCCGCATATGCCTTGGCGTCGCCGTAGGACGCGAAGGGATCCATGCCGTTGGCGAAGGCGAAGGCGATGAGCGCGGGACGCTTGGCGCGGAAGCTGGCCTTGCCGGCAATCGCGGCATCGCAGAGATCGTTGTAATCGGCGACCTTCGGGGCGGCCTTGGTGTTCACGATCAGACCGTCGGTGCCCCAGATATGGGGAACGCCGTAGACCTTGCCGCCGACCGTGGTGTTTTTCTTGGTCGCTTCCAGCATGGAGGCGATGAACTGATCGGACTTGAGCTTCGAGAGGTCGAGCGGCTTGTAGATGCCGAACTCCGCCTGCGGTCCCGCGATGCGGTCCTGGCTCGGCTGGACGAGATCGAAGCCTGCGCCCTGCGTGGCGCGCAGCTTGGAGATCATCTCCTCGTTGTTCGAGAGCGTCACCTCGACTTCGATGCCGGTTTCCTTCGTGAACTGATCGATCACGTCCTTCGGGGCATAATCGGCCCAGGTCAAAAGCCGCAGCTTCTCGGCGGCCTGCGCCGAACCGACGACCATGAGAGCGGCAAGGGCCGTTGCCAGCTTCAGGCTGGTGCGTTTGGTCAACATCTTCATCCTCCAGTGTGGCTGGGCTTTTCACCCATGTTCCCCAGTTGCAAAACTATATGACACTTGCACGACGCGCTAGAGGGTTTGAAGCCGGCTCAACAATTGCCGAAGAGCTGACACTCCTCATGAGCCTCTGTATGGATAGGCTTTGCCAAAGGAGCTTTCGCGATGCGCACCTTCTACCCCGAAATAGAACCCTACGATCATGGCCTGCTCGACGTAGGCGATGGTCATCGGGTCTATTGGGAATTGTGCGGCAACCCGAAAGGAAAACCCGTGGTTTTCCTTCATGGCGGCCCGGGCGGCGGCTGCACCCCGACTCAGCGCCGGCTGTTCGATCCGGACAAGTATCGCATCCTGCTCTTCGACCAGCGCGGCTGCGGACGCTCGACGCCTTATGCGAGCCTGGAGGCCAATACCACCTGGCATCTCGTGGCCGATATCGAGCGCCTGCGGGCCATTTTGGGTGTGGAGAAGTGGATGGTGTTCGGCGGCTCCTGGGGCTCGACCCTCGCCCTTGCCTATGCGGAGACGCATCCGGAGCGCGTGACCGAGCTGGTGTTGCGCGGAATTTTCACCCTCCGGCGCTCGGAGCTGCTCTGGTATTACCAGGAGGGCGCGTCCTGGATCTTCCCGGACAAGTGGGAAGGTTTTCTCGCCCCGATCCCGGAGGAGGAGCGAGGCGATCTGATGGCGGCCTACCGCAAGCGCCTGATCGATCCCGATCCGGTTGTCAGGGCGAAGGCGGCCCGTGCCTGGAGCCTCTGGGAGGGCGAGACGATCACGCTCCTGCACAACCAGGAATACAGCGATCAGTTCGGCGACGAGCATTACGCCATCGCCTTCGCCCGGATCGAGAATCACTATTTCGTCAATGAGGGCTGGTTCGAGGAGGGACAGCTCATCCGCGACGCCCATCGTCTGAAGGACATTCCGGGCGTGATCATTCAGGGCCGCTACGACGTCGCCACCCCGGCGAAGACCGCCTGGGAGCTGCATAGGGCTTGGCCCGAGGCGAAGTTCATCATGGTGCCGGATGCGGGCCACGCGGTGAGCGAGCCGGGCATCACGCATCACCTCATCGAGGCGACGGATGCTTTTGCGAGGGGGTGACGCCTATCCTTATCCGTCACGTCATGGCCGGGCCTGTTCCGGCCATCCCGATACTCTGAAGCTCCACGCTCTTCCGATCGAGATCACCGGCACAGGGCCGGTGATGACGGTGCGGGGACCATCCGGGTGAAATAAATCGACCCGGGACAATGAGGAAATGACCTACTTGGCGGTCCAGCCGCCATCCATCGCGATGTTCGCGCCGGTCATCTGGCTGGCCGCGTCCGAGCACAGGAAGACGGCGAGCGCCGCCACCTGATCGACGGTGACGAACTGCTTGGTGGGCTGCGCCTCCAGGAACACGTCGTTGATGACCTGCTCCTTGGTCATGTTACGCGCCTTCATGGTGTCGGGGATCTGCTTCTCGACCAGCGGCGTCCAGACATAGCCGGGGCTGATGCAGTTGACCGTGATGCCGTCGGCCGCCACCTCCAGGGCCACCGTCTTGGTCAAGCCGGCGATGCCGTGCTTGGCCGCCACATAGGCCGACTTGAACGGCGAGGCGACCAGCGAATGGGCCGAGGCCGTGTTGACGATGCGGCCCCATTTGCGCGCCTTCATGCCCGGCACCGCGGCCCGGATCGCGTGGAAGGCGGACGACAGGTTGATGGCGAGGATCTGGTCCCACTTCTCGACCGGAAAATTCTCCACCGGCGAGACGAACTGGATGCCCGCGTTGTTGACCAGGATGTCGACCCCGCCGAAGCTCCGCTCGGCCAGGCGGATCATCGCCTCGATCTCGGCCGGCTTCGCCATGTCGGCCGGCGAATGGAGCGCCTTGACGCCGAACTCGCGCTCGATGCCGGCCCGCTCCGTCTCGATGGCGTCCGCATCGCCGAAGCCGTTGAGGACCACGTTGGCGCCGGCCTGGGCGAGCGCGCGGGCGATGGCCAGCCCGATGCCGCTGGTCGAGCCCGTCACGACCGCCGTCTTGGATGTCAAAGTCATGATCTACTCCGCTTAAGCCTGGGCACCAGGCATCAGATGGGGTGGCATATCACAAAGAACAGGGCGAGGTTGAGCCTAGCAAATAGGAGCATGGAATGGTGCCCCTTGGGCAGCCCCTCACCTGCTTCGGGTGCATGGCCCGCTGCCGGCCACACCCGTTGCGGGATCGACGGCAATATGAGATGCCGGCCTCAGGCCCTTCCGGATCGTCAACAGGTGCATCGTGCCGACACCGAAAATCCTTCCCTGCGGCGACAGCGCCGTCACCGTCGAGTTCGGCACCACGATCGACCCGGACATCAACGGCATGGTCCTCGCGCTGGACGACATCGTCCGGAGCCGCGCCCCGGCCGGACTGATCGAGACGGTGCCGACCTATCGCTCGCTCACGATCCAGTTCGATCCGGTGACCACGGATTACGACGCCCTGGTCGACCTTCTCGAAGCGGAAACGCAGAACCTGCCGCCCCGCAACGCCGTCGGCCGGCGCTGGCGCGTGCCGGTCGTCTATGGGGGAGAATACGGCATCGATCTGGAAGACGTGGCGAGCCTGCACGGCCTGACGCCGAACCAGGTGATCGACATCCATTCCTCGGCCATCTACCGCATCTACATGATCGGCTTCCTGCCGGGCTTCACCTATCTCGGCGGCCTCGACAAGCGGATCGCCACGTCCCGCCGGCTTCATCCCCGGGCGAAAATCCCGGCCGGCACGATCATGATCGGCGGCGAGCAGGCGGGCATCGCCCCCATGGACATGCCGAGCGGCTGGCACAATCTCGGACTGACGCCAGTTCGGCCCTATGCGCCGGGGCGCGACCCGGTCTTCCTGTTCGCGGCCGGGGACGAGATCATCTTCGAGCCGGTCGAGGCATCCCGCTGGGACGCCCTGGAGAAGGCGGCGCTCGCCGGCGAACCCGTGGCCGAGGAGGTGCGCCCATGACCGATCTCGTGGTGAAATCCTGCGGCCCGATGACCTCCCTGCAGGATCGCGGGCGCCTCGGCTACCAGGGCTTCGGCGTCTCCCCATCGGGCGCCATGGACCGCCGTGCGCTGGCGATGGCGAATGCGCTCGTCGGCAATTCGCCCGAGACGGCTGCCATCGAGTTCGTGAATCTCGGCGGCGCCTTCGCGTGCGAGGGCGGCGACCTCCATGTTGCGCTCGTCGGCGCCGGAGCTTCTTTCAGCGTCGATGGAACGCCTGTCGCCCCCAAGACCTCCGTTCTCCTCAAGGAAGGTCAGGTTCTAGAGGTCGGGCATCCGCGGACCGGCACTTTCGCCTACCTTGCCGTCGCGGGAGGCTTCGCGGTCGAGCGGGAGCTGGGGAGCCTGTCGTTCCATCTACGCTCCCGCCTGGGCGGCCTGAAGGGCGCCCCGCTGAAGTCGGGAGACCACCTCCCCTGCCGGCCGGATGCCCAGGACCGCGAGCCGATGCAGCTTGCCGTCGACATGATCGAGGAGAGCGGCCCGATCCGCGTGATGCTGGGACCGCAGGACGATTATTTCACGCCGGAAACGATCCGGACGTTTCTGGAGAGCGAGTTCACCATCAGCCCGCAGGCCGACCGCATGGGCTTCCAGCTCACCGGCCCGCAGCTGGAACACGCCAAAGGCTTCAACATCGTCTCGGACGGCATCGTGGACGGTCATATCCAGGTGCCGGGCAGCGGCCAGCCCATCGTGCTGATGCGCGACCGGCAGACGGCGGGAGGCTATCCGAAGATCGCCACCGTGATCAGCGCCGATCTCGCCCGCTTCGCCCAGATGCGTCCGGGAGCGAAGGTACGCTTCAGGGCCGTGGAGCGGGACGAAGCCCTGGCCGCCGCACGCCGGTTGAGGGACTGGACGGCCTCCCTGCCCTCGAGCCTCGCGCCCGTTCGCTTCGCGCTCACGACGGAGCACCTTCTGAGCCGCAACCTGATCAGCGGTACGGTCGACGCGCTCGCCCCCGCATCCGCCGAGCATCACGATTGAAAAAGGGCGCCGAACCAGCGGCGCCCTTGTCGGCTTATTTCGCCTGAGTCTTCGTTTTGACGCCGCTCTCCTCGCCGCGGTCCGGTGCTCCTGCGGCCTTGGCCTCGCGGCGGCGCGCGTGGAGGATCCACTCGGTGTAGCCGTTGGGTTGCTTGGCGCCCTTGAAGACCAGATCGCAGGCGGCATGCCAGGCCGGACCTTCGAATTTGGGCGCCATGGGGCGATAGACGGGGTCGCCCGCATTCTGCCGGTCCACCACCGCAGCCATGCGGCGCAGGGTTTCCATCACTTGGTCCTTCGACACGATGCCGTGGCGCAGCCAGTTGGCGAGGTGCTGGCTCGAGATGCGTAAGGTCGCGCGGTCCTCCATCAGGCCCACATCGTGGATGTCCGGCACCTTGGAGCAGCCGACCCCCTGGTCGACCCAGCGCACCACGTAGCCGAGAATGCCCTGGCAGTTGTTGTCGAGTTCCTGCTGTACCGCATCCGGCGCCCAGTTCGACTGCGACACCGGAATGGTCAGGATGTCGGTGAGCTTCGCGCGCGGGCGCTCCTTCAGCTCCTCCTGGCGCACGGGAACGTCGATCTCATGATAATGCAGCGCATGCAGCGTCGCGGCCGTGGGCGACGGCACCCAGGCGGTGCTGGCGCCGGCCTGCGGATGGCCGATCTTCTGCACCAGCATGTCGGCCATCTTGTCGGGCGCCGCCCACATGCCCTTGCCGATCTGCGCCCGCCCGGGCAGGCCGCAGAGCAGGCCCACATCCACGTTGTTGTCTTCGTAGGCCTTGATCCACGCGGTCGCCTTCATGTCGTTCTTGCGGATCATGGGGCCGGCTTCCATCGAGGTGTGGATCTCGTCGCCGGTGCGGTCGAGGAAGCCCGTATTGATGAACACGATGCGCTCGGCCGCCGCCTTGATGCAGGCCTTGAGGTTGACGGTGGTGCGCCGCTCCTCGTCCATGATGCCCATCTTCAGCGTGGTGCGGGCAAGACCCAGCATGTCCTCGACGGCGGCGAAGAGGTCGTTGGCGAAGGCCACCTCGTCCGGCCCGTGCATCTTGGGCTTCACGATATAGACCGAGCCCGCGCGGCTGTTGCGCAGCGGACCCGTGCCTTTGAGGTCGTGGAGGGCGATCAGCGACGTGACGGCGGCGTCGAGAATGGTCTCGGGGATCTCCTCGCCCGCCTCGTCCAGCACCGCATCGGTGAACATGTGATGGCCGACATTGCGCACCAGCATGAGGCTGCGCCCGTGCAGGCGCAGCTCGCCGCTGCTCGGCATGGTGTAGAGGCGGTCGGGATTGAGACGGCGCTCGACGGTCTTGCCGCCCTTCTCGAAGCTCTCGACGAGGTCACCCTTCATCAGCCCGAGCCAGGTGCGGTAGACCTGGACCTTGTCCTCGGCGTCCACGGCCGCCACCGAATCCTCCAGGTCCATGATGGTGGAGACGGCCGATTCCAGCACCACGTCGGCGATGCCGGCCGGATCCTCGGCGCCGATCGGATGCGCGCGGTCGATGCGGATGTCGAGATGCAGGTTGTTGTGGCGCAGCAGCACGGAGGACGGGCTGGCCGCATCGCCCTGGTAGCCGACGAACTGGGTCGGATCGATCAGGCCGGTCTCGGTGCCGTCCTTGAGGGTGACGATGAGCGCGCCGTCCCGGTCCGCATAGCCGGCCGCGTCCCGGTGACTGCCGCCGGCGAGCGGGGCCGCCCGATCCAGCACCTCGCGGGCGCGCTCGACCACCTTGGCGCCCCTTTCCCTGTTGTAACCGCCCGCGCGGGTGGCGCCGTCCTCCTCCGGGATCGCATCGGTGCCGTAGAGGGCATCGTAGAGGCTGCCCCAGCGGGCATTGGCGGCATTGAGCGCATAGCGGGCATTGGAGACCGGGACCACGAGCTGGGGACCGGCAATGCGGGCGATCTCGTCGTCCACATGCTGGGTCTGGACGGAAAAATCCTCCGGCTCGGGCAGGAGATAGCCGATGTCGCGCAGGAAACGCTCGTACTCCGCCTGATCGAAGGCTTTCCCGGCCCGGCTGCGATGATACTCGTCGATCTGGCCCTGGATCTTGTCGCGGACGGCGAGCAGCTCCCGGTCCCGGGGCGCGAAGTCCCGGACGAGTCCGGCCAGGCCGCTCCAGAACACCGCACTCGCTACCCCCGTGCCCGCCAGCGCTTCCCGCTCGATAAAATCGTGAAGAGCCGGTGCAACCTGGAGGCCGTTCGTCTGGACACGCGTTGTCATCGTTTCCGCTTTCGGTGGCTAAAGGGCTTTGCCTTAGCTTAAGGCACTGCGACTAAAAAAGAAGATCGACATCATTTCCATGAGCAAAAGGACGAACGATCCGCCCAAAGCCTTACGCTTTGGGAGTAGATTCAGCGCTCCGGCTGAAATCGCGCAACAAAAAAGCCGCCGGAAGGCGGCTCTTTTTGAAGGAATTGGTGGAGCCAGGCGGGATCGAACCGCCGACCTCTTGCATGCCATGCAAGCGCTCTCCCAGCTGAGCTATGGCCCCATTCCGGCCGCGGCGCTTGGGGTGCCGCGGCGGTCTCTGTCGAAGCAGAGGCGTCTCTATAGTCGCCTCCGATCCGAGGTTCAAGCCTCTTCGTCGTCTTCCAGATCGCTGTCGATCAGGTCGGACACGTCGTCGTCGCCCTCTTCCTCGTCCTCGAGGAAGGTGTCGTCGTCGGCCACGTCGTCGCCCACGTCGATATCGTCGTCGACCGGAATGTCCTTCTCGTTCTCGCCGGCCTCGACCTCATCGAGGGAGACCATCTCCGGACCGGTCGATTCGATATCGGTCTCGTCCTCGTCAGGGGTGGCAGCGCGGGCAGCCACGGGGGCGGCGACGCGACTCATGGCGACGGCCTGGAAGACGGTGCCGCATTTCGGACAGACCGCCGGGTCTTTGTTGAGATCGTAGAATTTCGCGCCGCAGCTCATGCACTGGCGCTTCAAGCCGAGTTCCGGTTTGGCCACGGTGATTGCCTTGATTAAGAGTGAAAGGTTGGGAACGCTCCGTTAGTCATGAGGGAATGGCTTGTCAAATAGGAAATTGCAAGAGCAGGCGAAGGCTCATGCCAGCTTGCGCGTGACGGCGGGAACCCTCCGTGTTACGAGCCCGGCCGGATAAGGAGCTCGAGGAACCCGAAAATGTCGCACGCGCATGGATCGCCGTCCCCTGTCGCCAGCAGGTCTGGAACGCCCCTGAAGGGGCGCATCCGCGTGCCCGGCGACAAGTCGATCTCCCACCGCTCCATGATCTTCGGGCTTCTCTCCATCGGCGAGACCCGGGTCGAAGGCCTCCTGGAAGGGGATGATGTGCTGCGTACCGCAGAGGCCTGCCGGGCGCTCGGCGCCACCATCACCCGCGAGGCTCCGGGCCGGTGGCGGATTGTCGGGGCAGGTATCGGTGGCTTAACGGACCCCAAGGACGTTCTCGATTTCGGCAATGCGGGCACCGGCTCGCGCCTCATGATGGGCGTCGCCGGAAGCCACCCGATCACGAGCACCTTCGACGGCGACGCTTCGCTGCGCAAGCGCCCCATGCGTCGGATCCTCGACCCGCTGACGAAGATGGGCGTGACAGTGGTCAGCGAAGCCGAGGGCGGACGGGTGCCGCTCACCCTACGCGGGCCGAAGGAGACGCTCCCGATCACCTACGAGACCCCGGCGGCCTCGGCCCAGATCAAGTCGGCGATCCTGCTCGCCGGCCTCAATTCACCGGGCAAGACCACGGTGATCGAGCGCGAAGCCACTCGTGACCACACGGAGCGGATGCTGCGCCATTTTGGGGCGAGCGTCGAAGTCGTCCCGCACGGCGCGGACGGCCGCGCCATCACGCTCCAGGGCCAGCCCGAGCTGCGCGGCACCGATATCGTCGTGCCGACGGACCCCTCCTCGGCGGCTTTCCCCCTGGTGGCGGCCCTGATCACCCCAGGCTCCGACGTGGTGATCGAGGGCGTGATGATGAATCCCCTGCGCACGGGCCTGATCACCACGCTGATCGAGATGGGCGCCTCCATCGAGCGCCTGAACGAGCGCGACGAGGGCGGCGAGACGGTTGCCGACCTGCGCGTCCGCCACAGCCGCCTCACGGGCGTCACGGTTCCCCATGCCCGGGCGCCGTCCATGATCGACGAATACCCGATCCTCGCCGTCGCGGCGTCCTTCGCCGAAGGCACGACCCGGATGCAGGGTCTACATGAGCTGCGCGTAAAGGAATCCGACCGCCTCGCAGCCGTCGCCGCAGGTCTCGCAGAGGCCGGGGTCGAGCATGAGATCCACGGCGACGACCTTCTCGTCCACGGGTCGGGCGGCAAGGTCCGCGGGGGCGGCAACCCTGTGGCCACCCATCTCGACCATCGCATCGCCATGGCGTTCCTGGTCATGGGTCTGGCGACGGACCAGCCGATGACGGTTGATGACGGCGCCATGATCGCCACGAGCTTCCCGTCCTTTATCCCGCTCATGCGCGAGCTTGGCGCCACCATCCAGGATTGAGCCGCCCATGATCATCGCCATCGACGGACCTGCCGCCTCGGGCAAGGGGACCCTGGGCAAGCGTCTGGCCGAACATTTCGGCTTCGCCCATTTGGATACGGGACTGCTCTACCGGGCCGTTGCCCGCGTTCTCATGGAACGCAGCATCCCTCTCACCGACCGGGACGCCGCCGCGCAAGCGGCGCAGAACCTGGACGTCAGCCATCTGGAGGACGATTCCCGCCTGCGCGGGGCCGCCATGGGCGAGGCCGCCTCCGTGGTCTCCGCCTATCAGCCGGTCCGCGATGCGCTTCTCGCCTTCCAGCGCCAGTTCGGTGCTCAGGAACCGGGCGCGGTGCTCGATGGGCGGGACATCGGGACGGTGGTGTGCCCCGATGCGGAGGTGAAGCTGTTCATCACCGCAGCCCCCGAGGAACGGGCCCGCCGGCGCCACCGGGAGTTGCTGAGCCGGGGCGAGCAGGCGGAATACGAAACCATCCTGTTGGATATCCGCCGCCGCGACGAGCGCGACATGAGCCGGAGCACCGCTCCCTTGAAACCCGCCGCCGATGCCATGACCCTCGACACGACGCACCTGGATGCCGACGGTACCTTCCGGGCGGCGCTCGATCTCGTCGAGCGCAAGCGGCCCGCGAAGGTCGGTCGGTAAATCGCCGCATACTCCCACGTCGTCACCGACCTTGTGCCGGCGATCACGTGGGAGGGCTCGCCCAACGGACGGCGCCTCCCCTCGCGGGCACCGTGCGGAACGGAAGTCCCGTGCCGGCATGCCTGAGACCGCCCCTGGTCCCAGCGTGTCCTTGCCTTAGTTTCAGAAGCTGGCACACTCCCAAGACCGATCCGGCTCCCGACAAGGAGACACCGATGGTTCGTTCCGGCTTCATCCGCTTGGCCACGGGCCTTGCTTGCCTCCTGGGGCTGTTCGCTGCGCCCGCCCAGGCCCAGCCCGATACGGAGGTCGACCTCGCCCTGGTTATCGCCGTCGACATCTCCTTCTCCATGGATACGGACGAACAGGCCCTGCAGCGGGAGGGCTTCGCCCAGGCCTTTCGCTCCAAGCCCGTGCACGACGCGATCCGCGGCGGGATGCTGGGCCGGATCGCCGTCACTTACGTGGAATGGGCGGGCTCGCCCGACCAGAAGGTCATCATTCCCTGGACGGTCCTGGACAATTCCGAAAGCCTGATGGCCTTCGCGGACAGGATTTCTTCGACCCCCTTACGCCGTGCGCAGCGGACCTCGATCTCCAGCGCAATCGACTTCAGCGTGAAGCTTTTCGACGAGAACGGCCTCAACGCGGCGCGCCGTGTCATCGACATCTCGGGCGATGGGCCCAACAACCAGGGGCGCCTCGTGATCGAAGCGCGCGACGCGGCCGTGGCCAAGGGCATCATCATCAACGGTCTGCCGATCATGCTGCGCCAGCCCGGCTACCTCGACATCCCGGATCTCGACATTTATTACAGGGACTGTGTCATCGGCGGGCAAGGCGCGTTCACGGTACCGGCCCGCGAACGCGACCAGTTCATCGAGGCGATCAAGACCAAGATCCTGCTGGAAGTTGCCAACCTGATGCCCGAGCAGTCCTTGATCAACCGCATTCAGTCCCCTCCGCGCACCAACTGCATGGCCGGCGAGATGCAGTGGCGTGACCGCTGGAGCAATTGAGCTGTTCCTCCCATGAAGCAATTGACATTGGCGCTCGTGGCTCACGACGCCAAGAAGGCCGACATGGCCGAATTCGTGGCCAAGTACGAAAACGACATCCGGCCCTTCACCCTCTTCGCCACCGGCACGACCGGCGGACGCGTGATGGAACGCTGCCCGTCTCTCTCCGTCACGCGCCTGAAGAGCGGGCCGCTCGGCGGCGATCAGCAGATCGGCGCGATGATCGCGGACGGAAAGATCGACGCGCTCTTCTTCTTCGTCGATCCGCTCTCGCCCCACCCGCACGACGTGGACGTGAAGGCGTTGATGCGCCTCGCCCTCGTCTACAACATCCCGATGGCCCTCAACCCGGCCACGGCGGAACGGCTGATCGAGTCGTTCCGGGAGTAAATCCTGGACAATCTTCTTTGTCCTCATCCTGAAAGTCTGATCGATCAATCGTTTCCCTCTTCGTCATGGCCGGCCTTGTGCCGGCCATCTCGATCCGAAAAGCACCGCGTCTCAATCGATCAGGATCACCGGCACGGGTCTCCGGAACAAGTCCAGGGCGGTGGTGACGTCAGAGGAACTGACAGCGCATTGCCGGCCAAACACTCAGGATGAGGTTGAGGATAGGACGGAACGATTTGTGAAGACTGCGCTGCGCGGTCTTTTCAAGTCCCGCGTGGCTTGGCCCGCCGTGTCGGCGGTGCCGTGAGCGGGTCTTCCGGCCAGGGATGCTTGGGGTACTGCCCGCGCATGTCGGCCCGCACGGCCGCCCAGGAGCCGCGCCAGAAGCCCGGCAGGTCGCGGGTGATCTGGATCGGGCGGTGGGCCGGAGAGAGCAGGTGCAGGATGAGCGGCGCGCGTCCCGCCGCGATGGTGGGATGCTTGTCGAGCCCGAACAATTCCTGCACGCGCACGGCGAGCACCGGCCCTTCCTCGGCCCCGTAGTCGATCGGGATCTGCGATCCGGTCGGCACCTCGATATGGGTAGGGGCCTCCGCATCGAGGCGTCGCTGCAGGTTCCAAGGCAGAAGGCCGCGCAGGGCTTCGCTCAGCAGGTCGGGGCCGAGGTCGCTGAGGCCGTTTTTCCCGACGAGATGCGGTGCGAGCCATTCTTCGGCCGTGCGGTCGAGGGTCTCGTCCGACAGGTCCGGCCATTCTTCGCCTTCGGCCTTGCGTAGAAACATCACGCGTTCGCGCCATTGGGCCAGCGCCTTCGACCAGGGCAAGGCATCGAGGCCTATTGAGACGAGCCCCTCCGCAAGCGCCCGCGCCGCCTCCTCGGTGGCCGGGACCTTCAAAGGGCGCTCGTTGAGAAGCAGGGCCCCGAGGCGCCTGACGCCCCGCGCCCGCAGGGCCCTGGCCTGTCGGTCGAAGGCGACTTCGTCGCGCTGCTCGATCGTCGCGCCGAACAGGCTCTCGATCGCTTCCGGCGCGATCGCGGCCGCCGCCAGAATGCGCGCGGAGGCGGCTCCGCCGGCGATCTCTGCGATGGCGAGATAAGGCTCCCTGGCCAGCCGCTCATGCGCTTCGAGCACGGCGCCGCGCCCGTTCGCCATGAGGTATTCGCCCGTCTTGCCACGCGCCTTCGCGATCCGGTCCGGATAGGCCAACGTCAGCAGCGCGCCGATGGAATGCGGTTCGCCTGACCCGGAACCGTTGCCCCCCTTGGCCCAGGCTTCCGCCATGCGCCGCATGTCCTGCGCCCGGCCCGACCGGTCCCGGCGGAAGCGCTCGACGCGCTCCGCCAGATCCACCGCATCGCCCCCCAGTCCGCGCTCCACGAGAACGGCCGCGATCTCCGCAGCCTCGCGCGCCTGTCCGGTCTCGCCCGCGGTCATGACCATCCTCGCCAGACGCGGCGGCAGGGGCAGATCGCGCAGGCGGCGTCCCGTCTCCGTGATGCGTCCCTGCGCATCGAGAGCCCCGAGCTGCTGCAGCAATGCTCTCGCCTCCTTCAAGGCGGGCGCAGGAGGCGGGTCGAGGAAAGCCAGCGACATGGGATCCGTGACGCCCCAGGCGGCGCAATCGAGCAACAACGGCGCCAGATCCGCCGACAGGATCTCCGGGCGCGCGAACGGCTCGAGCGCTCCCGTGGCGGCTTCCTCCCAGAGGCGGTAGCAGACGCCGGGCTCGGTGCGCCCCGCACGTCCCCGGCGCTGGTCGGCGGCGGCGCGAGAGACACGCACGGTTTCGAGGCGCGTGAGCCCGATATTCGGCTCGTAGACCGGCACGCGCGCAAGGCCCGAATCGATGACGACGCGGACGCCCTCGATGGTGAGCGACGTCTCGGCGATAGAGGTGGCGAGCACCACCTTGCGGCGGCCGGGTTTAGCGGGGCTGACCGCGAGATCCTGCTCGCCCCGCTCCAACGCCCCGTAGAGCGGCGCGATATCGACCGTCGGATCGCTGACGCGCTCGCGCAAAAAGGTCTCGACCCGGCGGATCTCTCCCTGCCCCGGGAGGAAGACCAGGAGGGAGCCGCTCTCCGCCCGCAGGGCCCGCGTCACCGCATCCGTCACCTGCTCCTCGATGCGACGGTTGGGATCGCGCCCGTGATAGCGCGTCTCGACTGGATAGGCGCGGCCCTCCGACTCGACGACGGGCGCATCGCTCAACAGCTTCGCCACTCGGGCGCCATCGAGCGTCGCCGACATGACGAGGAGGCGAAGGTCTTCCCTCAGTCCTCCTTGGGCATCGAGAGCCAGGGCAAGCCCCAGATCCGCGTCGAGGGAGCGCTCGTGGAACTCGTCGAAGAGAACGGCGGCAACGCCATCGAGGGACGGATCGTCCAGGATCATGCGGGCGAAAACACCTTCGGTCACGACCTCGATCCGAGTCCTGCGGCTGATCTTCGAACCCAGGCGGACGCGCAGGCCCACCGTCTCTCCCACGGCCTCGCCGAGCGTCTGCGCCATGCGCGCCGCGGCCGCCCGGGCGGCCAGCCGCCGGGGCTCCAGGACGATGATCTTGCCGCCATCGACCCAGGGCTCGTCGAGCAGCACCAGCGGGACCCGCGTGGTCTTGCCCGCCCCGGGCGGAGCGACGAGCACCGCATTGGGACGTGCGCGCAGGGCAGCCGTCAGCTCGCCGAGAACGGCATCGATGGGAAGGGAGGTGTCGAAAACACGCATGCCGCCTGATGGCTCAAGCGGACCTGAAGGGCAAGTGTGATCGCTTGTCATTCGCCGGTCATGGCTCGCCGTGAGGACACCGTCCACGTCATCATCGGCACAAGGCCGGCGAATGACCGGAATGGAATGTCACACCGGAAAGCCGTACCGGCGCAGTTCCGCCGCCAAGTCGATGGGCTCGACACAATGGATGGCGTGCATGCCGACATTGCGGGCACCTTCCACATTGGCCTTGGAATCGTCGATGAACACGCAATCCTCGGCTCTCAGCCCGTAGCGGTCCAGGAGTAGGTGATAGATCGCCGGATCGGGCTTCAGCAGGCGCTCGTCGCCGGACACGATGATGCCGTCGAACCCCGACAGGAACGGGAAACGCTGCTGCGCCAGGACGAATTTGGGGCCGGAGAAATTCGTGATGCAGTAGTTCGGCACGCCCGCCTCCCGCAGGCGCTGCAGGAGGGCCACATGGTCGTCGAAGGCACCCGAGACGGTCTCGTCCCAGCGCTCGTGGAACGCGCGGATCTGCGCTTCATGCGTCGGATGATCCTTCACGAGAAGAGCCACGGCCTCGTCCCAGTCGCGGCCCCGGTCCTGCTCCACGTTCCAGTCATGGGTGCAGACATGGGCGAGGAACCATTCCATCTGCTCCTCGTCGTCGAAGATCCGACGGTAGAGATTGCGGGGATCCCAGCGCAGCAGGACGTTGCCGATATCGAACACGACGGTTTGAGGCTGCCCCATGGTCAGAAACGCTTCCCTTTAATTCCGTTCGCCCATGTTTATCCGCCCCGCGGCACGCGCACCACTCCCAAGATTGGCGGACAGCCTTCGAATTTAGAGGGAGCAGACCGGAGCCCGGGCCGAACCTGAAGCTTGACCGGATCAACGTCGCCGCTCGGGCGTTTCCACCCCACTTGCTCGATGCGCGGAGGCGGGATGGCCGGGTTTCTGAAGTCGCAGACAGGTTTGAACTGGCGCGCCGCCGCGCTCCTGGGTCTGATCTCGAGCACCTTCTCGACTCTCGTCAGCCAATTCCTCGCCGCCAGGATCGGGCGCGACGCGGTTGTGGACTGGATGGTGGTGGCGACGATTCCCTTGCGCGACGGCATGCTCCAGAGCGAGCCGTCCTGGTCGTCCATAGCGGCCGGCATCCTCTTCCATCAATGGGCCGACTTCTCGTGGGCCCTCGTGTTCTTCGGGCTGTTCGGGCGCTGGACCGCCGACCTGAAGCCGCAAACCCTTCTCCTGATCGCCCTGCCCTGGGCTCTGTTCACCTCGGCGCTCGAATGGTTCTCCCTGGTGCCGCTCATCCCCTTCTGGCAGCCGATCTTCACCCTGAACCAGCCCTACTGGATCGGCTTCCTGGTTCACGCCCTCTCGGCCATGATGTATCCGCTCTTTCCTTGGCTGCGCGACTGGCTGAGAGGGCGCCTCCCCTCGCGGCACGGACGCTTCACCGCCGTATGGAGCGGGTTATCCGCCGTCACTCTTCTGGCGCTCGGCTTCGTCGCCCTTCTGGGCTGGCAGAACCGGGAACTGCCCTGGATGGGAGAGAACCCGGCCTTCGATCAGAGCTATATGCGCCGCATGGCGGCTCATCATGCGCAAGGCGTCGAGCTTGCGCGGCTCGCCGTCGAGAAGGCGCAGGATCCCTATCTCAAGAATCTCGCTCATCTCATGGCGGCCGATCAGAAAGGCGAGATCGCCATCTTCCAGCAATGGTGGCGCAGCTGGTTCGCCGGGGGTCTGCCGCCAGCCTCTCCCGAGGAGCATGCGTCCATGCCGGGCATGCTCTCGCCAGCGCAGATGGACAGCCTGCGCGGCGCGAACGGCAATGCCTTCGATCCGCTCTTCATCAGCCTCATGACGACCCATCACCAGGGTGCGATCCTCATGGCCGACAGAGCCCTGCGCGGTGCTAGCGACCTCCGTCTCCGGCTCATGGCCCATGCCACGCGCCATGCCCAGCGGGGCGAGATCGAGCTGATGCATGGCAGCCAAGGCTTCGCGGCGGTGAAATCCGCCACCCTGTCCCTCCTCCTGCCCGCAGGAGAAGCCCGCGCCGACCAACGGGGAGCGGCTCCCTCAATGCACGCGCATTGAGGGAGCCGTCAAGTGAGGTTCAGCCGCCGATATTGTAGGCCGCAAGCGCCGCCATGTTGACGATGTCGCTGTCGGTCGCGCCCAGCGAGACGATCTGCACCGGCTTGTCGAGGCCCACGACAAGCGGACCCAGAACCATCGCGCCGCCGAGTTCCTGCAGCATCTTGGTCGAGATGGACGCCGAGTGGAACGCCGGCATGACGAGCACGTTCGCCGGACCGGTGAGGCGGCAGAACGGGTATTGCGCCATCACGTCCCGGTTGAGCGCCACGTCGGCCGACATCTCGCCGTCATATTCGAAATCGACGCGCATGCCGTCGAGGATCTCAACGGCTTCCTGGATCTTCTCCGCGCGCTCCGCCTTCGGATGGCCGAAGGTCGAGAACGACAGGAGCGCCACGCGCGGCTCGTAGCCGAGACGGCGCGCGACGCCGGCGGACTCGATGGCGATTTCGGCGAGCTCCTGAGCGCTCGGCATCTCGTGGATGGCCGTGTCCGCAACGAGAACCGTGCGTCCGCGCGCGAGGCAGAGCGAGATGCCGATGACGCGATGCCCGGGCTTCGCATCGATCACATGGCGCACGTCGGCGAGCGCCGTCGAATAGTTGCGCGTCGCGCCCGTCACCATGGCATCCGCGTCGCCCAGGGCCACCATGGAAGCGGCGAAGTGGTTGCGGTCCTGGTTGATCATGCGCTGGCAGTCGCGGAACAGGTAACCCTTGCGCTGCAGGCGCTCATAGAGGAACTGCGCATAGGTCGCGTTGCGATGCGACAAACGCGCATTGTGGATCTCGATCCCCTCGCGGCCTTCGAGCTCGATACCGGCCTGCGTGGCAGTTTCCTGGATGCGGTCCTCGCGGCCGACGAGAATGGCCTTGCCGAGGCCCTGGTTGACGAAGGACAGGGCGGCCCGGATCACCTGCTCCTCCTCGCCCTCCGCGAAGACCACGCGCTTCGGGAACTTGCGCACCCGCTCGAAGATGCGGTTGAGCGTGCCGGCCACCGGATCGCGCCGGGCCGAGAGCTGCGCCTTGTAGGAGCGCATGTCGACGATGGGACGGCGCGCGACGCCGGTCTCCATGGCGGCCTTCGCCACCGCCATGGGAATCGTATGGATCAGGCGCGGATCGAACGGCACGGGGATGATGTATTCGCGCCCGAAGCGCGGACGCGATCCCTGATAGGCGGCCGCGACCTCGTCCGGCACGTCCTCGCGGGCGAGTTCCGCCAGCGCCTGGGCGGCGGCGATCTTCATCTCCATGTTGATCGTGGTCGCCTGGACGTCGAGCGCGCCGCGGAAGATGTACGGGAAGCCGAGGACGTTGTTGACCTGGTTCGGATAATCCGAGCGGCCGGTGGCGATGATCACGTCGTCACGGATGCGCGCCACCTCCTCGGGGGTGATCTCCGGATCGGGATTGGCCATGGCGAAGATGATCGGATTGGGCGCCATGGAGCGGATCATCTCATCCGTGAACGCGCCCTTGGCCGACAGGCCGAACACCGCATCGGCGCCGTTCAGGGCATCCGCCAGAGTGCGGGCATCCGTCTCGGCCGCGTGGGCCGATTTCCACTGGTTCATGCCCTCGGTGCGCCCCTTGTAGATCACGCCCTTGGTGTCGCAGAGGATGACGTTGTTGGGCGCGAAGCCCATGGCCTTCAGGAGTTCCGTGCAGGCGATGCCGGCGGCACCGGCGCCGTTCACCACGAGCTTGGTCTTCGCCATGTCGCGGTCGGTCAGGTGGAGCGCATTGATGAGCCCCGCCGCCGCGATGATCGCCGTTCCGTGCTGGTCGTCGTGGAAGACGGGAATGTCCATCAACTCTCGCAAACGCTCCTCGATGATGAAGCATTCCGGCGCCTTGATGTCTTCCAGGTTGATGCCGCCGAAGGAGGGGCCGAGGTAGCGCACGCAGTTGATGAACGCATCCGCATCCTCGGTGTCGACCTCCAGATCGATGGAATCCACGTCGGCGAAGCGCTTGAAGAGCACCGACTTGCCCTCCATCACGGGCTTCGAGGCGAGTGCGCCGAGATTGCCGAGACCGAGGATGGCGGTTCCGTTCGAGATCACCGCCACCATGTTTGAGCGGGTCGTGTAGTCGAAGGCGAGGGACGGGTTTTCCGCAATCGCCAGCACCGGCACCGCGACGCCCGGCGAATAGGCCAGCGACAGGTCCCGCTGGGTCGCCATGGGCTTGGTCGGAACGACTTCGAGCTTGCCGGGTCTTCCCTGAGCGTGGAATTGCAGCGCCTCCTGATCGGTGAAGGTGGGGCGTTTGCGGCGGATCGGGCGCTGATCGTCGGTCATGGGATATGGTTTCTTTTAAGGGTGGGCGTTTCCAAAAAGGGGATGCGACCTTAAGGCATAGGGGGTGTCTTTCTCAAGACTTGTCCACATCCGCCCTTTGGACCCTATGACACGGATGAAAGGGCAGGCCAGCTTTGCTAAACAGACCGGATGTCGTCCCAAGCCGCCTATCAATCCTCCGAGACCGCCCCGTCGAACGCCGCGCCCGCACCCGCGCAGGACAGCCGGGTCACGCCCATGATGGCCCAGTATATCGAGATCAAGGCGGCCAATCCGGACAGCCTGCTGTTCTACCGGATGGGCGACTTCTACGAATTGTTCTTCGAGGATGCCGAGATCGCCAGCCAGTCGCTCGGCATCGTGCTGACCAAGCGCGGCAAGCACCAGGGGCAGGACATCCCCATGTGTGGCGTGCCCGTGGAGCGGGCCGACGACTATCTCCAGCGCCTCATCGGCCTCGGGCACCGGGTCGCCGTCTGCGAGCAGACCGAGGATCCGGCGGAGGCGAAGAAGCGCGGCTCCAAATCCGTCGTGCGCCGCGACGTGGTGCGCCTCGTCACCCCTGGGACGATCACCGAGGAGCGCCTGCTGGAACCCGGCCGGGCGAATTACCTGCTGGCCATCGCGCGACGCCGCGCGTCCGACACCCAATGGTGCTACGGGTTGGCCGCCGTGGACATTTCCACAGGTCATTTCGTCTTGAGCGAGACGGACGGCACCGGCCTTTCCGCCGAAATCGCCCGCTTCGAGCCGCGCGAAATCCTGGTCCCCGACGTGATCCACGACGATCCGGACCTCCGGAGCTTCTGGCAGGAGACCCGCGCATCCATCACGCCCCTGTCCCGCGAGGGCCTCGATCCGGCCTCGGCCGAACGGCGGCTTAAGGATTATTTCGGGGTTGCGACCCTCGATTCCTTCGGCGCCTTCAGCCCCGCCGAGATCACGGCGGCGGGCAGCGCGCTGTTCTACATCGAGAAGACGCAGATCGACAGCCGCCCGGCGCTCAACCCGCCTTCCCGGGACACGTCGGGCGCGGCGCTCGCCATCGATGCGGCCACCCGGGCCAATCTGGAACTGACACGGACCCTGTCCGGAGAGCGGGCGGGCAGCCTTCTCGCCACCATCGACTGCACGGTGACGCCGGGCGGTGCGCGGCTCCTCGCCGAGCGGCTCGCCGGCCCCCTCACCCATCCCGACCGGATCCGCGACCGGCAGGATGCCGTTACGACCCTCGTCGGGAACAACGACCTGCGCGATCGCCTGCGGCGCATCCTCAAGCGTTCGCCCGACCTGGCCCGCGCCATCTCGCGCCTGAGCCTGGGACGCGGCGGGCCACGGGATCTGGCCTGCGTGCGCGACGGCCTGTTCGCGGCCCGCGAACTCGGGCTCGAACTGGCGATTGCGCCCGATCTGCCGAAGGAGCTGCTGGCGGCCGCGCAGGTGCTTCAGGGCCTGCGGACCGATGTGGCGGACCGGCTTGCCGCGGCGCTTGCCGACGAGTTGCCACTGCTCAAGCGCGATGGCGGCTTCGTCCGCCAGGGCTTCGATTCCAATCTCGACGAGTTGCGCGAGCTGCAGCAGGATTCCCGCCGCTTCATTGCCGCCCTTCAGGCGCGCTACGCCACCGAGACCGGCTGCCGGACCTTACGCGTCAAGCACAACCACATGATCGGCTATTTCGTGGAAGTGCCGCAGAACGTGGGCGAGGACCTTCTCAAGGAGCCATGGAAGGACACCTTCGTCCATCGCCAGACCATGGCGGGCGCCATGCGCTTTTCGACGATGGAACTGGGCGAGCTCGAATCGAAGATCGCGTCCGCGGCCGATCGGGCCCTGAAGATCGAACTCGCCCTGTTCGACGAGATGGTGCAGACGCTCCTCGCCCTTTCAGCCGACGTGGCGGCCGCCGCCGAAGCCATTGCCGTCATCGACGTGACCGCCTCCCTGGCCGATCTCGCCATGCGCCTCGACTGGACCCGTCCCGTGGTCGACGCGAGCCTCGCCTTCGCCGTCAAGGGCGGCCGTCATCCGGTGGTCGAGGCGGCGCTGAAGCGCGATGGCGTTCCCTTCATCGCCAACGACTCGAACCTCTCAGGCAAGGACGCAGGCCACATCCTGCTGATCACTGGCCCGAACATGGGCGGTAAATCCACCTATCTGCGCCAGAACGCACTGATCGTGGTGCTCGCCCAGATGGGATCCTACGTGCCCGCGAGAGAAGCTCATATCGGAATCGTCGACCGGCTCTTCTCCCGCGTTGGCGCCGCCGACGATCTGGCGCGCGGCCGCTCGACTTTCATGGTCGAAATGGTGGAGACCGCCGCCATCCTCAACCAAGCCACCGCCCGCTCGCTTGTCATCCTCGACGAGATCGGCCGGGGCACCGCCACCTTCGACGGGCTCTCCATCGCCTGGGCGGCCATCGAGCACCTGCACGAGGCTAATCGCTGCCGCGCGCTGTTCGCTACCCATTTCCATGAGCTGACTGCGCTCGCCGAACGGATGAAGCGGATTTCCAACGCGACCCTGAAGGTCACCGAATGGAACAGCGAGGTGGTGTTCCTGCACGAAGTCGTGCCCGGAGCCGCCGACCGCTCCTACGGCTTGCAGGTGGCACGTCTTGCAGGCCTGCCCGGCCCCGTCGTCGAGCGGGCGAAGACGATCCTGAGCGAGCTGGAAAAGTCCGATCGCGAAGCGCCCAAGCGCGCGCTCGTCGACGATCTGCCGCTCTTCGCCGTTCCGTTCCGGGCCGAGCCCGCTGCGACGCCGCAGCGAGACGCCTTGCGGGAGGCGCTAGACGCCCTGGATCCAGACGCGATGACGCCCCGGGAGGCGCTCGATGCGCTCTACCGGCTCAAGGCGCAGCGATAGGAAGAAGCCTTAGGAAATCTGAGAGCTACGCTCCCGGAGAGCGGCGCCGAAAGGGACGAAGGTCACCGTTCGGGCCTCGTCGGGCTCGCGGAGTTGCCCGACCATGACATAGCTCAGGGCTTCGCGGACGCCGCGCTCTGTATAGGGCTTGGCGATGACGCCCCAGGCGCCGGCGAAATCTTCGGGGATGCGCTTGGCGTTCGCCGTCATGAACAGCACTGTGACCCGATGGTTCGCCGAGAGGCTGCGCGCGACATCGACGCCGGTCGGCCCGTCGGCCAGGTGAACATCGACGAATGCGAGGTCCGGCCGGAGCTTCTGGCCGAGGGACAGAGCCTCCTCGGAGGACGCGGCCATCCCGACGACTTCATGTCCCAGATCCTGCAGAAGGCTTTCAAGCTCGAGAGCGATCAGGATTTCATCCTCGACAATGAGGATGCGCAACGGCTTCTCGCTACTCAAACTTCATCTCCTGCGCATCGACGGGCATCACGATTTCAGCACGTGTACCTGGCTTCTGATCGCGCCAAGTCAACTGCCCCTTCAACTGTTGGACCAACATCGTGATCAAGGTTTTCCCAAAACTTCCCTCGGCCGGGGGAGCATGATCGAGGCCGACGCCATTGTCCGCGACGGCGATTTTCAGGCCGTTTTCCGTCCGTCCGATCTCGATTGTCAATCGACCCCGGCGGCCATTTGGGAAAGCATGCTTAACGGCGTTGCCGATAAGTTCGTTCATGAGAAGCGCGAGCGCGGTCGCCTTGGGGGCTGGGACGCCGAGCGGCTGGATGTCGAGGTCGAGGTCGACCTGTCCCTTCGGCAAAGTCGTGACCAGCTCTCCGGCCAGCTCCGCGGTGAATTCCTTCAGGTTGAACCGGCCTCCGTCCCCTGCCGCGGAGAGGAGCCGGTGGGCGGCCGAGAGTGCGCTGACCCGTTCGGCAGTTTCCTGCAGGACCCTCCTCGCCTCCGGATCCCGCAGGCGGCGGGCCTTCAGGAGGACCAGGGAGGCGGTCATCTGGAGCGTGTTCTTGATCCGATGCTCGACCTCGTGGAGCAGCGAAGTTTTTCGGTCGAGGGCGGCTTGGAGATCCCTGGTCCGGCGCTCCACCTGCTCCTCCAAGTGCCGGCTCTGGTCGGTATCCTCCCGGTCTGAACGGTGCGCCGGGCCGATCTCGGTCAGCGCGAGAGCGACCCATCGGAGATGGCCTGCCTCGTCATGGACGGGCGAGAGGGCCAGCGAGCACCTGAACGCGGAGCCGTTCTTCCGACGTCCGAGAAACTCGGTTTCGAATGGCTCTCCGGCATGAAGGGCGACATCGACGGCGTTCAAGTCATCCCGGCCCGATCCCGGCATGTGGAGGAGATGCCAGTTCCGGCCCGATACCTCCTCCTGAGAATATCCCGTGAGATCGAGAAGAGCCTGGTTGACGAAAGCGACAGGCGCATGAACCTGATGCGGATCCACCATCACAATCGGCATGCGCAAGGATTGGAACGCAGCCCTGAAAGGAGCATCCCGGAGGTCAGCCGCTCGGTCTGAAGGGGATATGTGGGTTTCTGCCAACATTACGACTTGAGAACGCCGCGTAGGATCTCACGGCGGCGCCGTGCCGGCTCGTTCAAATAGAAAAACCGCTCCATGCCAGGAACTGCCCCGTCGATGATAGAACCCTTGTGCTCCCGCGAGTTTTCCGAAATCCGGCTCGCGACATAGTGGGACTCAACGCGACGACGACGGCAGGGTTCCGCTTTTGCATCAACAAGTCGCGCCGCCGCTGCGGAGCAGAATTCGAAACACTATCGCATTTCGAACCGCCGCGCTAACATCACTCCGTCAAGGAGGTCCAGGGATGGTTACGCGCGTTTCCACCGTCGCGTTCGAGGGAATCGAGGCGCGTGCCGTCGATGTGCAGGTCCAGATCACGCCCGGCTCCGTTGTCTTCATGATCGTCGGCCTGCCGGACAAGGCCGTGGCGGAATCCCGCGAGCGGGTCCGCTCCGCCCTGATCGCCTCAGGCCTCGCCCTGCCGGCGAAACGGATCACGGTCAATCTTGCGCCAGCCGACCTGCCGAAGGAAGGCAGCCATTACGATCTCCCCATCGCGCTCGGCGTCATGGCCGCCATCGGGGCCATTCCGGGCGATGCCTTAAACGGATTTACCGTGCTGGGCGAGCTGGCCCTCGACGGCTCCATCACGGCGGTGGCCGGCGCCCTGCCGGCCGCCATGGCGGCTTATGAGCGCGAGCACGGACTGATCTGCCCCGAGGCCTGCGGGTCGGAGGCGGCCTGGGCCGGCAGCGACATCGAGATTCTGGCACCACGCTCCCTGATCCAGCTCGCGAACCATTTCAAGGGCACGCAGGTGATGGCACGGCCCGAACCGGCTCTCATGCCGACCTCGGGCAACCTGCCGGATCTGCGCGACATCAAGGGACAGGAAAGCGCTAAGCGGACGCTGGAGATCGCCGCGGCCGGATCGCACAACCTGCTGATGAACGGCCCCCCTGGGGCCGGCAAGTCGATGCTCGCGCAGCGCCTCCCCTCCATCCTGCCCCCGCTTTCGCCGCGGGAGTTGCTGGAGGTCTCGATGGTCCAATCGGTTGCCGGACTCCTGGCCGACGGCGCCTTGTCCGACCGCCGTCCGTTCCGGGCGCCGCACCATTCGGCCTCCATGGCGGCGCTCGTAGGCGGCGGCCTCAATGCCCGTCCGGGTGAGGCATCGCTCGCCCACCATGGAGTGCTCTTCCTCGACGAGCTGCCGGAGTTTCAGCCGCAGGTGCTCGATTCGCTGCGCCAGCCGTTGGAAGCCGGCGAGATCCTGATCGCCCGGGCCAATCACCGCGTGACGTACCCGGCGCGGTTTCAACTCGTCGCCGCCATGAATCCCTGCCGTTGCGGGCAAGCCGCCGAGCCGGGCTATGTCTGTCGTCGCCAGCCCAACGAGCGCTGCATCGCGCAGTATCAGGCGCGGCTCTCGGGCCCTCTCCTCGACCGCATCGATCTCGCCATCGACGTTCCGGCGGTCACAGCCGCCGACCTGATCCTGCCACCGCCTGTGGAAGGGTCGGCCGAGGTCGCGGCCCGCGTCGCCCGCGCCCGGGAGCGGCAGGCCAAACGCTACGCGGCCCTGAACCTCAACGGCGTCACCACCAATGCGGCCTGCCCGCCCGCACTTCTGGAAGAGATCGCCCAACCCGACCCGGAGGGCTTGTCCCTCATCCGCGATGCCGCCCAGACCATGCGCCTGTCGGCGCGCGGTTTCCATCGCGTGCTGAAGGTGGGTCGCACCCTCGCCGACCTCGACGGGGAGGATCGCGTGCGGCGCATCCATGTGGCCGAAGCCTTGTCCTACCGCGCCCATGCAGACCGTCGCCCGGCGGCCACCTGAGGATACGATCGATCGCTCACGGCCTTTTTCCGGAATCCAGTGCCGATCTCGATATTTTCCAGGGGGACATTTATGTTTTCTGTCACAAAACAGTTTCGAATGGGTTTTATGTCATGACGGAAGCCGGCCATGGCCAAGCTTGGGCCTGAACCGGAGGCACGATCCCGTGAGGCAGCGATGAATCTTTCCCCGTCGAAGGAGACGGCAGCTTTTCCGGCCATTTCGGGGCTTCGCCCCCATGGCTTGACCAAGCTCATTCCCGGCACCGACAGGATCGTCCGCGATTACGGCAGCCTCGACCCCGTGCTGGGTCGCATCGGTTCGCTGGAGGTGCGTCTCGCCACGACGACGCGGGAAATCCGAAAGGCCCAGCGCCTGCGCTTCAAGGTTTTCTACGAGGAAATGTCGGCTTCTCCCAACGGAGCCGCGCTGATTTCTCGCCGGGACGTGGATGCCTACGATGCCCTTTGCGACCATCTCCTCGTGATCGACCACGCCGTGAAGCCGAAACCCTTCCGCTCCGCCAAGCCGAAAGTGGTGGGCACCTACCGCCTGCTTCGCCAGGACGTCGCCAACCGCCACGGCGGTTTCTACACCAGGGGTGAATACGACATCGCGCCCCTGCTCAAGGCCCATCCTGGCCTGCGTTTCCTCGAACTCGGCCGCTCCTGCGTTCTCGAACCCTATCGCAACAAGCGCACGGTCGAACTGCTCTGGCACGGCATCTGGGCATATGTCCTCCATCACCGCATCGACGTGATGATGGGCTGCGCCAGCCTCGAGGGCACCGAGCCGCAGGATCTGGCGCTTCCCTTGAGCTTCCTGCACCATTATGCCGCCGCGCCTGCTCAATGGCAGGCCCGTGCGTTGCCGGAGCGTTTCACGGCGATGGACATCCTGCCCAAGGAGGCCATCGACCCCAAGGCGGCGCTCCATGCCCTGCCGCCTCTGATCAAGGGCTATCTGCGCCTGGGCGCGACTTTCGGCACGGGAGCGGTGATCGACCGGCAGTTCGGCACCACGGACGTGCTCGTCGTCCTGCCCGTCTCGGCCATCAACCCGCGCTACATCGACCATTTCGGCCCAACGGCGAACCGGCACGCGGCGTGAGCATCTGACGCGGAATGATGAAGCCCTCAAGGCCAGCGTCGATTAGGCCACCGCCCTAGCCGCTGTCATTCCCCGCCGCCATTCCTCGCGTACATCCGGATCGTCCTCGCGCTTCAACCGCTCTTCGGCGTGACGGGCCAAAGCCTCCGGCGGAAGCAGGCGAGCAAGGGCCCAGACCGCCATTGCCCGCACGAGCGGCGAGGCATCGTCGAGGAGGCGCAGGGCTTCGTCGGCTAGGGCGGCATCCCGTGAATTGCCAATGGCGATGAGCACGTTGCGGATGAAGCGGTCGCGTCCGGTCCGCTTGACTGGCGTTCCGGCGAACCGGACGCGAAAGCTCGGATCGTCGAGCCGCGCCAGCTCCGCCAGCGGCAGCGCTGCGAGATCGTTCCGCTGCACCAACCGCGCCTCGCGCCCCGCCTGGGCGAACTTGTTCCACGGGCAGACGGCGAGGCAATCGTCGCAGCCGAAGATCCGGTTGCCGATGCCAGGGCGAAGCTCCGCCGGGATATGTCCCTTGTGCTCGATGGTGAGATACGAGATGCAGCGCCGCGCATCGAGCTGGTAGGGCGCGGGAAAGGCGTTCGTCGGGCAGATGTCCAGGCAGCGGCGGCATGAGCCGCAATGGTCCCGCTCCGGCGCGTCGGGCGGAAGCTCCGCCGTGGTGAAGATCGCGCCCAGGAAAAGCCAGTCGCCGAACTCGCGCGAGACCACGACCGTGTGCTTGCCCTGCCAACCGAGGCCTGCCGCTTCCGCGAGCGGCTTCTCCATGACGGGGGCCGTATCGACGAAGACCTTCACGTCCGACGAGGCCTTGGAAGCGAGAAACCCTGCCGCCTCCTTGAGCTTGCCCTTGATCACGTCGTGATAGTCTCGGTTGCGGGCATAGACCGAGATGTAGCCGCGATCCGTCCGCGCCAGCTCCGCCAACGGGTTCCCGGAGGGAGCATAGTTCAGCCCGAGCAGGATGATACTGCGCACCTCGGGCCAGAGGGTTCTCGGATCCGCACGGCGCTCGGCGGTTTCCGCCATCCATTCCATGGAGCCGTGATGGCCGGCCTCGAGCCAAGCCTTGAGCCGCTCCGGCGCCAGCGGGATCGAATCCGGCGTGGCGATGCGGATCGTGTCGAAGCCGAGCGCCCTCGCGCGCTCGACGAACGCCGCCTTGAGAGCGTTGCCGTCTAGAAATCCAGGTCGTCGTAATGTCCCGCCGGCGCCATCCCCGGCACCCGGTCCGCGAGGAGCGCGCGAAAGGACGGCCGGGACTTGATCCTGGCGTACCAATGCTTCGCTGTTTCGTCCTCGTCCCATGGCACGTCGCCGAGATAATCCACCACCGACAGATGGGCCGCCGCCGCCAGATCCGCATAGGTCATCTGGTCGCCGGCCAGCCAATTCCGCGCGGAAATCAGAAAACCGATGTATTTGAGATGGTATCGCACATTGGTCTGGGCTGCGCGAATCGCGCCCATGTCCGGCGGACCGCCCCCCAGCTCGATGGGCATGAACCGCTTATAGATCTTTTCTGTGGCAAGGTA
This sequence comes from Microvirga lotononidis, assembly GCF_034627025.1. NCBI lineage: Bacteria > Pseudomonadati > Pseudomonadota > Alphaproteobacteria > Hyphomicrobiales > Methylobacteriaceae > Microvirga > Microvirga lotononidis. Next base: position 1,034,274 of record NZ_CP141048.1, read on the forward strand.
ATCCGAGACCTCGCCGTGGAACTTGACCAGGAACCAGTCGAGCAGGCGGCGGACCTCGATCCTCTGCTCCAGGTCCCGGGGCAGGAAACGCCTGTCCCGCAGGTCCTCTCCCCGTGTCTCGTCGAGATACTCCGCAAGGCTTAATGGGCCTGCGACGGCAAGTCCGTTATCGTCGATCAGGAGCGGCAGATTTCCGGCCGGGTTGATTTCCAGAAAGGGAATGCGCCGATCCCACGGCTTCTCCTCGATCATATCCGGCTCAAGGCCGAGCTCCGCGAAAATGAGACGCGCGAACCGCGACTGCGGGCAAAACGGATAAGAATGCAGGATGGCCATGAATCTATGAGTGACGCGAAACAGGCGGCGAGAATAAGGCCGTGCTTCGTTAAGGGTTGGTAAGGAATATTGGTGAATCTCATGTCCGTGATGCAAAAGGGCTACGCCGGCGGCGCAAACCTTGCTTGACAGACACGACGTACTCCCGCATCTGGCGCCGTTTTCAGGATTTTCAACGATGTCGCAAATCATCGAGGCGCTCTTTCTCGGCCTCATCGAAGGTCTGACGGAATTCCTTCCCGTCTCCTCCACCGGCCACCTGCTCCTCGTGGGCCATTTCCTCGGCTTCGAGTCCACGGGCAAGACCTTCGAGGTCCTGATCCAGCTCGGCGCGATCCTGGCGATCCTGTCCGTCTACTTCAACAAGCTCTGGTCCATCGCCAAGGCCCTGCCGTACGATCCGATGGCGCGCCATTTCGTCATCGGTGTCCTCGTGGCCTTCCTGCCGGCCGCCGTGATCGGGGCCCTGCTCCACGGCTTCATCAAGGACGTGCTGTTCGATCCCTGGATCGTCTGCATGACCCTCATCGTAGGCGGCTTCGTGCTCATGGCGATCGACCGCATGCCGCTCGAGGCGACCAAGACCGACGCGACCCGCTTCCCCCTGTCAATGTATTTCAAGATCGGCCTCATCCAATGCGCCGCCATGGTGCCTGGCGTCTCCCGCTCGGGCGCCACCATCGTGGGCGCCATGCTGATGGGCGCTTCGAAGCGCGCCGCGGCCGAATTCTCGTTCTTCCTCGCCATGCCGACCATGGCCGGCGCCTTCGCCTACGACCTGCTGAAGAACTACAAGTTCCTCTCCGCCAACGACGCCGTGCTCATCGGGGCAGGCTTCGTGTCCGCCTTCGTGGCGGCGCTCGTCGTGGTGAAGCTGTTCCTGGACTATGTGTCCCGCCACGGCTTCACCCCTTTCGCCTATTGGCGCATCATCGTGGGCGCCGCGGGCCTCGCCGCCCTGATCGTCTACGGCTGATCGATGCCGTCGCGCGACGAGGCGCTCGCGATCACGCTGTCCATCGCGGCCGCCCTCATGGCGGTGCTTCTCGCCGTGATCGCGGGTGCGGGCATCGGCCCGCAGCCTGCGACCGAAGGCGGTCCTCCGGGCGGACCTGCCTGCGCCGAGTGGACCGATGGATGTGTCGTGTGTCGCCGCACGCCCGATGGACTTGCCTGCTCGACGCCGGGCATCGCCTGCGTGCCGGCTGCGCCCCGATGCCTCAGGCCCACGGGCGTTCCGATCTAGAATTTGTCGGACGCATCTTTTCGCGCAAAGCCGGTTCTCACTTTCGCGTTCGACGCTCTACGGAATCGTCTTGTCCGGATAGCGGCACAGGTCGTTGATCGGACAGCGCCAGCATTCGGGGCGGCGAGCCTTGCAGATGTAGCGGCCGTGCAGGATCAGCCAGTGATGGGCGTGCAGCCGGTACTCGTCCGGAATGAGGGCCTCGAGCGCGACCTGCGTGTCCAAGGGCGTTTTGGTGATGGCCAGCGGAATCCGGTTGGTAACGCGGAAGATATGCGTGTCGACCGCGATGCGCGGATCCTTGAAGGCGATGTTGACCACGACGCTCGCGGTCTTGCGCCCGACGCCCGGCAGGGTTTCCAGCACCTCGACGGAATTCGGCACGTCGCCACCGAACTCGTCCACGAGGCGCCTCGCAGCCGCGATGACGTTCTTGGCTTTCGTGTTGTAGAAGTTGAGCGTCCTGATGTGCCCGCGCAGGCCCTCCTCGCCGAGAGCGAGCATTTTCTGCGGCGTGTCGGCGACGGGAAAGAGGTTTCTCGTCGCCTTGTTGACGCCGACATCGGTCGATTGCGCCGAGAGCGCCACGGCGACCAGCAGCGTATAGGGATTGGTGTAGTCGAGCTCGCCCTTGGGCTCCGGGTTGGCCGCGTGCAGGCGCCGGAAGACCTCGACCATCGTCGCCCGGTCGACGGGCTTCGGGGTGCGCTTGCGAAGCGCCTTCCCGACCGCCTTCGCCGGAACGGCCGGCTTCGATTTCGAGCTCGAATTTGCCTTGGCGATACGTCGGGGGGATGGCTTCAGATCGGACATTTCTGCGTTATACTTGAGGCATGGCAAGCGGCAAGGCATCCTATGGCGAGATCGACCGGTTCGAGCGGCCGGTGTTCTCGGCCGTGATCCGTCCGCACCGGTCCCTGAGCCCGCAGGGCTTCAGGACCCTGATGGTGCTGGTCTGCCTCACCTCGATCGTGGCGAGCCTGCCCTTCGTGATCATGGGGTTCTGGCCGGTGGCCGGCTTCTTCGGTCTCGATTTCCTGGGCCTCTACATCGCCTTCCGGGTCAGCTACCGCCAGGGCCAGGCCTTCGAGCTTCTGGAGCTGACGCCGATCCGGCTTCTGTTCCGCAAGGTGAGCCCCTGCGGCGACGTGAAGGATTGGCAGTTCAACCCGCTCTGGACCCGCATCGACCGCGAAATCGACGATGAGTACGGCATGCAGCACCTCTCGTTGAACTTCCGCAACGTGCATGTGGAAATCGCGCGCGACCTGTCTCCGCCGGAGCGGGAGACCCTGGCCGATGCCCTCGGACGGGCCCTGGCGGATGTGAAACGGGGTCATTGAGCAAAAAATTCCAGCCGTTTGGGGCCCGCAGCTTGCGCTGCGAGCCTTTCAGGAGATCGAGGGTGGCGCGACGGGCCGTCCGGCTCGCTGTGTTAAGTTAGCTAGAAGAACCCGACGGCTCCTCGCGCACGGTTCTTTTAGGCGTTTCGACTTGGACCAGCGCAGGGCTGCCAAGGGCCTCCTGCCGCCGGCTGCGTGACCGGCGGACAGGACCGTGCCGGATCCCACACCGTGCGACGCCTCGCGAAGCGCGCCCCTCGTCGGATCAGGCTGTGCAACGATATAGCCAAGGTCCACGCCCCTGTCAAGAACAAAGTGAGAACATAACGTTGCTCTCGGAGCCTTGCCGTCATGGCCGGGCCTGTCCCGGCCATGACGTGAGCAAGCGCCATCCCCTCTCCCGAGGGGGATGCCGGGAGACAATTGCTGTCACGTCATCCGAGCGAGCCGCTGGCGGCCGGAAAGGCGGCGGTACTGGCGGCGCAGCCAGATCCAGCTGCCGGTGACCAGGAGGCCCAGGAGCGCGACCGACGTGACGAGATTCAGGATGGCGAGGGTGAAGCCGCCCCAGCTGCCCTCATGGATGAGACGCGGCCAGCTGCGGGGCATGGGAACGGCTCCCTGCCGGTTGAGGGCGTAAGTTCGCATTTCCCCGTCTTCGGCCACGCGGGCCACGAGGCCGCGGCCGAGGGGCCGGATCCAGCTCAGGGACGACAGGTCGTGTTCGACCGCGAGCACGCGCACCGCCTCCCGCAGGGGCAGAGGCGGGCCGGAGGCGGCGGAGGACGCTGGAGCGGGCGCGAAGGAGATACCGAACGCCAGGAGAAGGCCCGTCAGCGGGCTGAGGACGACGAGCGGCAGCAGAAACCAGCCCACGCCCTTATGCCAGCCGGGCAGCGTATTGCGCAGCCTCGGCCAACCCATGAGAATTCCCAGGGAGGCGAGCGCGAGCATGGCGATCGTCGAGGCGATCACCAGCCACCCGCCCCGCAGGAGCAGGTGCTCGTGGATCTGACGCGCCGTTTCGAAAACGTCGGGGGACGACCTTGCCGCAAGGTTCACGGGTTCACCGGTCGCGAGATCGATCGCCACGCCGCCGCCGGGCCGCACCCCGGTGATCGTCAGCGTGTTCTCCTCCGGGCGCAGGACGAGAGCGCGCGCCGTGCCCTGCGGGTCGTACCGCTGGAGCAGTTCTTCGACCGTTTCCGCCGAGACGGAGCCCGACTTGATGGCGCTCTCCTCCACGATGGGCTCGAAGGAAAGGATTAACCCGGACACGATGACGGCCAGCAGCGGCAGGGCGAAAGTCAGGGCCACCCACCGATGCAGTCGCAGCAACAGAGCCTTGCTCATGGGCGGGTCCAACTCCGAGCACAAGGTGAGCCTCATGATCGTGCCGGCCGGGCAGGACCTCAAGTTAAGATCCCGTAATGTGCTGCGCCGGATCCGCCCAGGACGACCAGGAGCAGGGCGAAGCTTGAGCCTCTTATGCCCGCCCTCGGGCGCTTTTGGCCGTCTTCACGCGGTGCTCGATGAAGTTGCGGATCTCGCGGGTGCGGCGCTGCGGATCGAGGACCTCCGCGTCGACGCCGTGACGCCAGGCCAGATCGAAGCGGGCCGGATCCTTGTCGAGGGTGCTCAGGTCCTGCGCATAGGCCATGGCGTCCTCGGCGGTCCGGCAGAAGCCTTCCTTCACGAGGATCTCGGTCCGGCGGCCCAGGATGACGGCAAGTTCGCCCAAGGAGAATTCCGGGTGATACTGCACGCCCCAGAACACGCCTCCGTCCTGGCGGATCTCGGCGGCCTGGACGGGAGACACGGCGTTGAAGGCCAGCACCGTGCAGTCGCCAGGCAGGGCCGTCACCATGTCGAGATGGATGGCGGGCGCGTCATACGCTGCGGGCCGCCCCTCGAGCAGAGGGTGGCTCCGCCCCTGGTCGGTGGCTGTCAGCTTGCGGGCCAGCCCCACCTCGCGCCCGAGAGGGTTGGGCCGTACGTCCCCGTCCGCCGCGACGGCCGCCACCTGCAGGCCCCAGCAGGAGCCGAAGGACGGGGTTCCGGACGCATAGACCGCCCGCATCAGGTCGATCTGGCTCAGGATGTCGGGGGTGCGGTCGTAGATGTTGAGATGCGACCCGGTCAGCACGATGCCGTCGTAGGATTGGAGCCCGGCCGCATCCGGCAGGTTCGCTCCCGGATCCGCCGGGAAGGCGATGTCGCAGACGGTCTCGCCCACGATGCCCTGAATCACCGCCGCATACGATTCCGACGGCATGAGTCCATAGGCTTCCTTGTGGGCCTGCCTTGCGCCCCGCGTATTGCCCTCGACCACCAGAAACCTTAAGCCCATGCGTGTCACCCGCTTTCTTTCGTGCCGGTTTAGCCGAACGGCACACCGCCGCAAGCGTCATAAGGTCCACCCTCCGATGAAATTTCTGCAAACGCTGCGGCAGGGGCTCTGGGGGCAGTCCTATCTGCTTTTGGTCCTCACCACGCTCATGTGGGCCGGCAACGGCATCGCCGGCCGGCTCGCCATCGGCGAAGTCTCGCCCATGGTGCTGACCTGCCTGCGCTGGGTGGTCGTGGTGGCGATCCTCATGCCGCTCGTGGGGCGGCAGCTCGTAGCCGAGCGGAAGACGTTCAGGGAGCGATGGCTCTACACTCTCGTCATGGGCGTCTCCGGCTTCACCGCGTTCAACGCGCTCTTCTATGCCGCCGCCCACCACACCAGCGCGGTCAACCTCACCATCTTCCAGGGTTCGATCCCGGTCTTCGTGCTCATCGGCATGATCGCCGTCTTCCGCGCCCGGGTGATTCCGCTCCAGATCATTGGCATGATCGTCACGCTGGTCGGCGTGATCACGGTCTCGGTCAAAGCCGACTGGGAGATCCTGAAGACGCTGGCGATCAATATCGGCGACGTGTGGATGCTGATCGCGTGCGTATTCTATTCGGTCTACACGCTGGGCCTGCGTTATCGCCCGGCGATGCCCGGCCTCGTGTTCTTCGCCGCCATGGCCCTCGTGGCCTTCGGCAGCTCCCTGCCCCTGGTCGGCGTGGAGATGCTCCAGGGGACCGCGCAGTTTCCCACGCCCAAGGGCTGGCTCATCCTGCTCTATGTGGCGCTCCTGCCCTCGCTGCTCTCGCAGATCTTCTTCATCCGCGGCGTGGAGCTGATCGGCCCGACCCGGGCCGGGCTTTTCGTCAACCTGGTGCCGGTGTTCGGCGCGCTGCTCGCCGTGGTCCTGCTCGGCGAGCCCTTCGCCCTCTACCACGCGATCGGACTGGCCCTCGTGCTCGGCGGCATCTGGCTGGCGGAGCGGCGGCGGTAAGCGAAGGGCCACGACAAGGATACTGCCCTCCCCGTCATGCCCGCACTTGTTGCGGGCATCCGCGCCTTTGCCGCCGTTCAAGACGTGCATGGCCGGGACAAGCCCGGCCATGACGACAAAGGGTTTTCAGAAGGCCGCTAATCCGCGAACACCACTGTCTTGCGGCCGTTGAGGAGAATGCGGTCCTCCAGGTGGTAGCGCACGGCGCGGGCCAGCACGCGACGTTCGATGTCGCGGCCCTTGCGCACGAGATCCTCCGCCGAGTCGCGATGCGTGATCGGCTCCACGTCCTGCGCGATGATCGGACCCTCGTCGAGATCGGACGTCACGTAATGCGCGGTCGCGCCGATCAGTTTCACGCCGCGGGCATGGGCCTGGTGATAGGGCTTCGCGCCCTTGAAGCTGGGAAGGAACGAGTGGTGGATGTTGATGCAGCGGCCCGCGAGCTTCGCCGCGAGACCGTCCGACAGCACCTGCATGTAGCGCGCGAGCACCACGAGATCGGCCTTGGAGTCGCGAATGATCTCCCAGACCTGCGCCTCCTGTTCGAGCTTGGTGTCCTTGGTGACGGGAAGGCAGTGGAACGGCACGTCGCCCAGATCCACGTGGCTGTAGGTTTCGGCCGGATGGTTGGCGATCACGCCGACAGGCTCGAAGTCGAGCTCGCCGATGCGCCAGCGATAGAGCAGGTCCGCCAGGCAATGGTCGAATTTCGAGACCAGCAGCATGACGCGTTGTTTGCGCCCCTGATCGCTCATCGTCCACGTCATGCCGAGGCGTTCGGCGAGCGGCATGAAGCCGCTTCTCAGCGCTTCGATGTCGCTCTCGCCCGTCACGGGATTGAACACGACACGCATGAAGAAGCGATCCGTCTGCGTGTCGTCGTATTGCTGCGCGTCGAGAATGTTGAGGCCCGCCTCCGACAGATGCCCCGCCACGGCCGCCACGATGCCCGGACGATTCGCGCAGGCGAGAGTCAGGACGAAGCGTTGTGAGGGAATCGGCGCCATGATGCGTTCCTCTTCGTTCCTGCGCGTCTTAGAACCGCACCGCGCGGGCGCGCTTGACCTGCGGGATCTCCTCGATCTTGCGCAGGAGTTCGTCCGACACGGGCTCGTCCACCGACACGAAGCAGATGGCATCGCCGCCGGGCTTGTCGCGGCCGAGCGCGAAGGTCGCGACGTTCACGCCGGATTCCCCGAGCAAGGTGCCGAAGCGTCCGATGAAGCCGGGCTTGTCGTCGTTGCGCACGTAGATCATGTTCGGCGCGAACTCGGCATCGACCATGATGTCGCGGATCTCGGTCACGCGCGGCTTGCCGTCCTGGAACACGGTGCCGCCCGCGTGGCGCGCCATGTCCTCCGCGTCGACGATGATGCGGATGAAGCTCTCGTAATCGCGCGCCACGCTCTCGCGCTTGACCTCTTCCACCGTGATGCCGCGCTCGCGCGCGACGATGGGCGCCGACACCATGTTGATGTCCTGCAGGAAGGGCCGCAGCACGCCCGTGACCGCCGCGGAGGTGAGCGCGCGGGTGTTCATCTCCGCGACGGCGCCCTCGTATTCGATGCGGATGCCCTTGATAGGCGCTTCCGTGAGCTGACCCAGGAAGGAGCCGAGCTTGTCGGCGAGCGCCACGAACGGCTTCAGGCGCGGCGCCTCCTCGGCGGTGATCGACGGGAAGTTCACGGCGTTCTGGATCGCGCCCTGCAGCAGGTAATCCGACATCTGCTCGGCCACCTGCAGGGCCACGTTCTCCTGCGCTTCCGTCGTCGCCGCGCCGAGATGCGGCGTGCAGACCACGTTGGGATGCCCAAAGAGCGGATTGGAGGTCGCAGGCTCCTCGACGAACACGTCGAAGGCAGCTCCCGCCACATGGCCGGAATCGAGCGCCGCGCGCAGCGCCGCCTCGTCGACGAGACCGCCGCGGGCGCAGTTGACGATGCGCACGCCCTTCTTGGTCCTGGCGATGTTCTCGGCCGAGAGCACGTTCTTCGTCTTCTCGGTCATCGGCACGTGCAGCGTGATGATGTCGGCGCGGCGCAGGAGATCGTCGAGCTCTACCTTCTCCACGCCGATTTCGACCGCGCGCTCCGGCGACAGGAACGGATCGTAGGCGATCACCTTCATGCGCAACCCGATGGCGCGGTCGGCCACGATGGAGCCGATATTGCCGCAGCCGATCACGCCGAGCACTTTGGCCGTGAGTTCGACGCCCATGAAGCGGTTCTTCTCCCACTTGCCGGCCTGCGTGGAGGCATCCGCCTGCGGGATCTGGCGCGCGAGGGCGAACATCATCGCGATGGCGTGCTCGGCCGTGGTGATGGAATTGCCGAAGGGCGTGTTCATGACGATGATGCCCTTCGCCGTGGCGGCGGGGATCTCGACATTGTCGACGCCGATGCCGGCGCGGCCGATCACCTTCAGGTTCTTCGCCTGTTCGAGGATCTTCGCCGTCACCTTGGTGGCGGACCGGATGGCGAGGCCGTCGTAGTCGCCGATGATCTGGCTGAGCTTTTCCTTGTCCTTGCCGAGATCCGGCTGGAAATCGACCTCGATGCCGCGATCCTTGAAGATCTGCACGGCGGCGGGAGAGAGAGCGTCGGAAATGAGAACGCGGGGAGCGGGCATGATGCACCTTATGAAATCCCTCTCCTCTCTGCGGGAGAGGGTGGCTTCGCGGAGCGAGGCCGGGAGAGGGGAAGAACGGGTCTTATGGATGGGCGAGGCAGCCCGTATCGAAAGCCGCCCCTCTCCCGCCCTGCTTTGCAGGGCACCCTCTCCCGCAGAGGGGAGAGGGCCATGCAGCATCAAGCCGCTTTCGCGAGCTTCGCCTTTTCCTGCGCGAAGGCCCAGTCGAGCCAGGGCGTCAGGGCTTCGAGGTCGGATTGCTCGACCGTCGCGCCGCACCAGATGCGGAGGCCGGGAGGCGCATCGCGATAGGCGCCGATGTCGAGAGCGACACCCTCCTTGTCGAGCGCGGCCGTGATGCCCTTGGCGACCTGCGCCACGGCCTCGGGACCCTTGGCCACCACATCCGGATCGGCGATCACGAGGCACACGCTGGTGTTGGAGGCGGCGGCCGGAACCTTGGCCAGGTTGGCGATCCAGGGCGTCCGCGCCACCCAGTCGTGGATGACCTTGGCGTTGGCATCGGCCTTGGCGACGAGCGCGTTCAATCCGCCGATGGACTTCGCCCATTCGAGCGCGTCGATGTAATCCTCGACCGCGAGCATCGAAGGCGTGTTGATGGTCTCACCCTCGAAGATGCCCTCGATGAGCTTACCGCCCTTGGTCATGCGGAAGATCTTCGGCAGGGGCCAGGCAGGCTTGTAGGTCTCGAGCCGCTCCACCGCGCGGGGCGAGAGAATGAGCATGCCGTGGGCCGCTTCGCCCCCCAGCACCTTCTGCCAGGAGAAGGTCACCACATCGAGCTTCGAGAAGTCGAGCTTCTGCGCGAAGGCCGCCGAGGTGGCGTCGCAGATCGTCAGGCCCTCGCGGTCGGCCGCGATCCAGTCGGCGTTCGGCACGCGCACCCCCGAAGTGGTGCCGTTCCAGGTGAAGACCACGTCGCGGTTCTTCGTATCGACCTGGGAGAGATCGGGAAGCTCGCCATAAGGCGCGTTGATGACGCGGGCGTCGGCAAGCTTGAGCTGCTTCACCACGTCCGTGACCCAGCCCTCGCCGAAGCTTTCCCAGGCCAGCATGTCGACAGGGCGGGCGCCCAGCATCGACCACAGCACCATCTCGACGGCGCCGGTATCGGAGGCGGGCACGATGCCGATGCGGTAATCGGCCGGCACCTCCAGCACCTCGCGGGTGAGGTCGATGGCGAGCTTCAGGCGCGCCTTGCCGAGCTTCGCGCGGTGCGAGCGGCCGAGGCTGTCGGTCTTCAGGTTTGCTAAGGACCATCCGGGGCGCTTCGCGCAGGGGCCGGACGAAAAGAAGGGCGCGCGCGGACGCGCGGCGGGCAGGTTCGTCATGTAATCCATCCTTACAGATGGGCGCCTCTCGGTGGGGAGAGGTGTCCCGCCAACTGGTATGATGGAACTGGCGAGGCGGGTCAAGGCGATTTGGCACCGACTTTAGAGCGTGCCGCCGCGCGCGCCAGATTGACTCCTAAAGGAAGCCCTCTTTCATTCATTGCATTTCGCACAGCATGAAATGCTCACTTCAAGCCGGAGGAAACCAAGCGCGCTCCCGTCGGGCAAACCAAAGGCCGCCGGGGTCCTCGTCCTTTGCTCCGTTGGCAAGCCATTCGCGCACGACATTCTCGATGATCTCGTCCGACCGTGAGCCATATTGCTGCTGCGCGATCCATTCGTGCTCACCCTCAAGCCCACCGCCGATGACCGGCACGGCGCCGCGCGACAGCAGCTCGGCGATGCAGCGACGGACATAATCCGTCAACGCCTCGCCTTCGAGACCGAAGCCATGTCGGCCACCCGGCACGATCTGCCACATGCCGACCGCATCGATCGGCAATTCGTTGGCTACCATCTTGATCCATTCGCTCATGGAGCGATCGAAATATTTATGCCTGAGTTCCTGTGTCATTGCTGATGCACTTTGTAACCGCTTCTTAGAATGGGATGATTGTTCTGAATGACATCGATTGTGATGCCATTCTCTTCGCTTCGTCTAACACCAAAAATTGATCCATCAGGGCGACGATACCAGAGACCCCGATACCCCGAAGGAGACTGAACGATCTGCGAGGCCGGCGTAAGGGTCTCGAGCAGGCTGTTGAATTCGGAAGACGTTACGGTACGCGTCGTGTCGTCCGCGCTCCTATACCGCGTCCCGACATGCTGCCCGTTGGGCATGAGGATTTCCTCCATTGGTCCGCGGACGGGCTCCGGTCTGCGCAATTCCCTCAAGCGAGCCGCAGCCTGCATGGCTGCAGCTTCATTGGCGAGGATGGCCCCCTCGACTCCCTCGTAGATGATCGGCGTCGGTCGCCAGTTCGGATCGTGTCGTTGGACCTCCTGCACCAGAGCCCGGGCACGGGCAGCCGACACGTCGAGGCGCACCTCTTGAGCTGGCGTCGTCTCGTAGGCTCGACCGCGAATGACGCGGGTGCCGCCACCTTGTCTGGGGCGGTTGGAAACGAACTCGATGCGCGAAGAACCCTCGCCATCTCCTCCGTCCGTCCAACGCCCACCGCCGGGATTCCCAGCGGGCACGCGCGGCTGGCTCGGGTTGAACCGTTTGAGAATCAGGGACAGGCGCAGTCGCCGAAGCTCCAATTGAGCGAGAGCGCGTAACGGGCTGCCCTCCAATTCTCCTCCAAAGTCCACGAATCCATAAAAAATCCATTCAAAAGTATGAATTAATTCATAGAACAAATGATGAACATTGTCAAGCTTGTCGCAACTTCTGAGTCTGGCTGAACTCCTGACCTCGTCCGGAAGAAATTGAGATTACGAAATCGTAATACAAAACATCGTGCTTGCTGCGTTATGTTCGCAGCGCTTGGCATGTATTATGCTAGGAACACTTCCGACAATTACGACCAAGAAGCCAATAAGGTCGAACGACTGAGTTAGGAGCGAGCATGCGTGTGTCCGGTCAACTCGCTGTCATTGCCGTGCTGGGGGCAGCAGGCTTTGGCGGCTGGTACGCCTACCAGGGCGGCCATCTGGCCAATCTGCCCGTGATCGGCGCGTATGTGGGCCAACCCGCAGGCCAGCAGGCCGTCGCTCCCGGAGGCCGCGGACGCGGCGGCCCGACCGGTCCCGCGACCGTGGACGTCGATACGGTCAAGACCGGGCGCATCGTCGAGACCCGGGAATCGGTCGGCACGGTCCGTGCCTATGAATCGATCACCGTGACCGCCAAGGTGGCAGGCATCGTCGGCGAAATCGGCTTCAACGAAGGTCAGAAGGTCAAGGCCGGCGACATGCTGGTCCAGTTCGACGCCGCCGAGCGGCGGGCCGAGATCGAGCAGACCATCGCCGAGGCCGGTCGCGCCGAAGCCCTCCGGAACGAAGTCGCCATCAAGCTGGAACGCGCCCAGGCGCTCAGCCGCACCGGCGCCGGCACCGGAGCCCAGGTCGAGGACCTGACCGCGCAGATCAAGTCGCTCGACGGCTCGATCGCGTCCGCCCGCGCCCAGCGCAAGGCGGCCGAAGCCCGCCTCGAGGATCTGATCATCCGCGCGCCCTTCGCCGGACGGGTCGGCACCCGCTCCGTTTCCCTCGGCGCCTATGTGGCTCCGGGCACCCGCATCACCTCCCTGGACGACCTGTCCAAGGTGCGCCTCGACTTCGCGGTGCCGGAAAACCTCCTGGGCCGGCTCAAGCCTGGCCAGACGGTCAACGCTACCTCGGCGGCCTATAAGGACCGCACCTTCAAGGGCAGCGTTTCCACCATCGACCCGCGCGTTGACCAGACGACCCGCACGGCCCGCCTGACGGCCGAGTTCGATAATGCAGACGAGGCCCTGAAGCCCGGCATGTTCCTGTCGGTGGCCCTCGAAGTGTCGACCAAGGACGACGCCGTCGTGGTGCCCGAGGAGGCCATCGTCAGCGAGGGCCTGCGCCACATCATCTATCCGGTGAAGGACAACAAGGTTGAGCGCCGCGTCATCACCATCGGCCAGCGCCAGGGCGGCAAGGTCGAGGTGGTCGACGGGCTGAAGGCCGGCGAGACCATCGTCGTGCTGGGCGTCCAGCGCGTGCGCCCCGGGGCCGAGGTCGTCGCCCGCCCGGTGGGCTCGGGCGCGCCGGCCGCGCCCGTTCCGGCAGCCAATCGGGAGCAGCCCTCCCGCTCCTCGCTGAACGTGCCCCAGGCCATCGGCGCCGCACAGGCCGCCGAGCGGAAGTAGTCTTTGTCTCCCGCTTCGGCGGGAGGTTTTCGTTTTACTGGTATAGAGCCGAGCCGATATGCAGGTTTCAGACCTCTTCATTCGCCGTCCCGTCTTCGCCGTCGTGGTCAGCCTGCTGCTGATCGTGGGCGGCCTCGCATCGCTCATGAACCTGCCGGTTCGCGAGTATCCGCAGGTCGACCGCCCGGTCGTATCGGTTTCCACCGTCTATCGCGGCGCCTCGAACGAGGTGATCGAGAGCCGGGTGACGGAGATCATCGAGGGCGCGGTGGCGGGCATCGAGGGCATCCGCCAGATCACGTCCCAGAGCCAGAACGACCGTTCGTCGGTCTCGATCGAGTTCGAGGTCTCCCGCGATCCGGAGGCTGCCACCTCCGACGTGCGCGACGCCATCTCCCGCGTCACCGGACGACTGCCGGACGGCGCCGACACGCCCGTGGTCCGCAAGGTCGATGCGAACGCCTCGGCGATCCTGTGGGTGGGCGTCACGTCCACCACCCTCGATGCACTCGAACTCAGCGATTTTCTCAAGCGCGTCTACGTGGACCGCCTCTCCACCGTGCCGGGCGTGGCCAACGTGAACCTCAGCGGCGAGCGCCGCTACGCCATGCGGATCTGGGTCGACCGGCCGGCGCTCGCCGCCCGCGGCCTGACCGTGCAGGACCTCGAAACCGCCATCAAGCGCCAGAACGTGGAGCTGCCGGGCGGCCGGATCGAGTCGAGCCAGCGCGAATTCACCGTCAAGACCGATTCCCGCCTCGCGACGCCCGAGCAGTTCCAGCAGGTCATCGTCAGCAGCAAGAACGGTTACCTGGTCCGGCTCGGCGAGGTCGCCCAGGTCGAGGTAGGCCCCGAGGACACCCGGTTCGAGTTCTACCAATCGGGCGAGACCGCCATCGGTCTCGGCGTCGTGCGCCAGTCGACCGCCAACACGCTGTCCGTCGTCGACGGCGTGCGCAAGGAGCTGGAGGAGCTCAAGGGCTCGCTGCCGCCCGGCACGACGGCGGAAGTCGCCTATGACGAAAGCCAGTTCATCCGCGCCTCCATCGAGGGCGTGCTGCACACGCTGGTGGAAGGCGTCGCGCTCGTGATCCTGGTGATCCTGCTCTTCCTGCGCGACTGGCGCTCCACCATCGTGGCCATGGTGGCGATTCCCGTCTCGATCATCGCGGCCTTCATGGTCATGGCCTTCTTCGGCGCATCCATCAACGTGCTGACCCTGCTTGCCATCGTGCTCGCCATCGGCATCGTGGTGGACGACGCCATCGTGGAGATCGAGAACGTGCACCGGCGCATCGAGGAAGGCCAGCCGCCGCTGCTCGCCTCCTTCGACGGCGCCCGCGAGATCGGCTTCGCGGTGATCGCCACCACGGCGACCCTCATGGCCGTGTTCGTGCCGCTCGCCTTCATGACCGGCAACACGGGCAAGCTCTTCCGCGAGTTCGGCATCACCCTCGCGGCCGCGATCTTCTTCTCCGGCGTCGTCGCGCGCACGCTCACCCCGATGCTGTGCTCGAAGCTCATGGTTCCCGCCCATGGCCGGATCCAGCGCATGACCGAGCCGCTCTTCGAGAAGATGAACGGCGGCTATCGCTGGCTGCTCTCCCGCGCCCTCGGGGTTCCGGTGGTCATTCTCTTCGTCGGCTTCCTGGTCTCGCTGTCGGCCTACGGCCTGTTCCAGTCCCTGCCGAAGGAATTCGCCCCGACGGAGGATCGCGGCGCCATCATCGTCCGCCTCCAGGCGCCGGAAGGCGCGAGCCTCGACTATACCCGCGACCGGGTGAAAGAGGTCGAGAAGGCCCTCATGCCCCTGCAGGAGCAGGGCCTCGTCGCCTCGATGCTGAGCCAGGTGGCCCCGGGCTTCGCACGCCCCTCCCCGGTCAACGAGGGCATTGTGATCGTGCGCCTCGTGCCCTGGGAGGAGCGAACCCAGACCCAGCAGGACATCGTGCGCCAGATGACTCCGAAGGTGTCGAACTTCCCCGGAGCCCGCGTGTCGGTGGTCAATCCGCCGGCCTTCGGCGGCGCAGGCGGCTTCGGCCAGCCGATCCAGTTCGTGCTCGGCGGACCCGATTACGAGACGATCCGCGGCTGGCGCGACATCGTCATGCAGAAGGCCCAGGAGACCGGCAAGTTCGTCAACATGGACTCCAACTACCGCGAGTCGCAGCCGGACATCCGCGTGCAGATCGACCGTCAGCGCGCCGCCGATCTCGGCGTCTCCGTGGAAGACATCGGCAACACGCTCCAGCTGATGTTCGGCGAGACCGAAGTCTCGACCTTCGTCAGCCGCGGCGACGAATACCCGGTGATCATGCGCGCCCGCGCCCAGGACCGCGCGACGCCCAACGACCTCACCAACACCTTCGTGCGCGCCGCCAACGGCGAACTCGTTCCGCTCTCCTCCTTCGTGACCCTGACGGAATCGGCCGCCCCGCAGGCGCTGAACCGGTTCGACCGCCTGCGGTCGATCACGATCCAGTCCTCGCTGGCGCCGGGCGTCTCCATCGGCGAAGGCCTGGACATCCTCCAGCAGATCGTGCGCGACAACCTGCCGGCGGAGGTGCGCATCGGCTATACGGGCCAGTCCAAGGACTTCCTGGATTCCACCGGCGCGATCTACCTGACCTTCGCCATGGCGCTCCTGGTGGTGTTCCTGGTCCTGGCCGCGCAGTTCGAGAGCTGGATCAACCCGTTCATCATCATGCTCACCGTGCCGCTCGCGGTGACGGGCGGATTGCTGGCCCTGTTCATCACGGGCCAGACGCTCAACATCTACAGCCAGATCGGCATGATCCTGCTCATCGGCCTCATGACCAAGAACGGCATCCTGATCGTCGAATTCTCGAACCAGCTGCGCGAGCGCGGATATTCGGTGCGGGATGCGGTGATCGAGGCCTCGGTCATGCGCCTGCGGCCGATCCTGATGACCTCGATCGCCATGATCGGCGGCGCCATCCCGCTCGCCTGGTCCACCGGCGCCGGCGCCGAGGCGCGCAACGCCATCGGGTCGGTGATCGTCGGCGGCGTCACGGTGTCGACCATGCTGACGATGCTCGTGGTCCCGTCGATCTACCTGCTCATCGGCGGCTTCACCAAGCCCGCAACCTACGTGAGCGAGCTGCTCGACAAGCTCCGCGCCGAGACGGGCCAAGTGGCTCACGGGGACGACCTGCCGTCGCGGAGGAAGGACGTGCCGCCGGCGCAAGCGGCGGAGTGAGGCCGGGTCTCTCGGCCTTGCCGGGAAGCCTTGCGCTCACACCCTGCCACGTCATGGCCGGCCTTGTGCCGGCCATCCCGATTGGAAGAGCTCGGCACTTCAAGTGAACGGGATCACCGGCATGAGACCGGTGATGACGCGGGTAAAGTAAAAGCCCCGGCGATCATCCCGCCGGGGCTTTTACTTTGAAACGAGAAGGGCGAGGTTCTTAAGCCGCAGCCTTGGACGCCGCCTGGGTAACGGCTTCCACCACGTCGTCCACCACGCGGTTGACGAGGTCCGCGTTGTCGCCCTCGCCCATGACCCGGATCACGGGCTCGGTGCCGGAGGGGCGGATCACGAGGCGGCCGCCATTGCCGAGGGTCTCGCGGCCGGACTCGATGGCCTTGATGACCGAGGCTTCCTGCAGGGGCTTGCCGGACTTGTAGCGCACGTTCTTGAGCACCTGCGGCAGCGGCTCGAAGCAATGGCAGACTTCCGAGACGGGCTTGCCCAGGCTCTTGACCACCGCCAGCAGCTGGAGCGCCGCCACCAGGCCGTCGCCGGTGGTGGTGTAGTCGGACATGATGATGTGGCCCGACTGCTCGCCGCCGAGATTGTAGCCGTTGGCCCGCATGTGCTCGAGCACGTAACGGTCGCCGACGGCGGTGCGCACGAGTCCGAGGCCCAGGCCGTTCAGGTACCGCTCCAGGCCGAGATTGGACATGATCGTCGCGACGATGCCGGCCTGCGAGAGGCGGCCGTCCTCCTTCCAGGACCGGGCGACGACGCCCATGAGCTGGTCGCCGTCGACCTTGTGGCCCTTCTCGTCGACGATCAGCACCCGGTCCGCGTCGCCGTCGAGGGCGATGCCGACATCGGCGCGCAGCTCGCGCACCTTGTGGATCAGGGCATCCGGCGCGGTGGAGCCGACATCGTGGTTGATGTTGAAGCCGTTGGGCTCGACTCCGATGGACATGACCTCGGCGCCCAGTTCCCACAGGGCCTCCGGGGCGACCTTGTAGCCGGCGCCGTTGGCGCAATCGATCACGACGCGCATGCCTTCCAGGTCGATCTGGCGCGGCAAGGTCCGCTTGGCGAACTCGATGTAGCGGGCCTGGACGCTCTCGATGCGCTTGGCGCGGCCGAGGGTGGCGGAATCGGCCAGACGCCGCGTCAGGTCGGAATCGATCAGAGCCTCGATCTGAAGCTCCATCTCGTCGCTGAGCTTGAATCCGTCGGGACCGAACAGCTTGATGCCGTTGTCCTCGTAGGGATTGTGGGAGGCGGAGATCATGACGCCCAGGTCGCACCGCATGGAGCGCGTCAGCATGGCGACCGCCGGGGTCGGGATCGGACCGAGCAGGAGCACGTCCATGCCGACCGAGGTGAACCCGGCCTGGAGGGCCGATTCGATCATGTAGCCGGACAGCCGCGTATCCTTGCCGATCACGACCCGGTGTCGGTATTCGCCGCGCTGCTGGAACATGATCCCGGCCGCCTGCCCGACCCTGAGGGCCAGATCCGGCGTGATGATCCCGTTGGCACGGCCCCGAATTCCATCGGTCCCGAAGTATTTACGCACGTGCTTTGTCTCCGCATTCCGTAGCGCTAATCCGCGCCTTGGCTTTTTCAAAGCAACCTCCCTGAATTCGGTCAAGGCTTCAGAGCCAATGCGCGCCATCACAAGTGATAAGCGATTGTTACAGCCTTCGGTCGAGTCCTTAGGGAGTATTAGATCTTTGAGGTAAACAAAAGAGAACGCCCGCCATAGGGCGGGCGCTCTGGATTTTACGGGTTACAGACTGCCTCTTCAGGCCTGCGGCTGGGGCTCCATGCCCCCGTCGCTCTCCCGCGGCCGGCCGCGGCCGGCGGTGGGCACGGCGGAGCCGCGGCTGGGAGTGATAGCCTCGCCGGTGTCGCGCACCGGAGGCTGGCCGTCGAGAAGATTGCGGATCTCCTCGCCGGTCAGGGTCTCGTATTCGAGCAGGCCGCGGGCCAGGGCCTCGAGGTCGTGCGCCTTCTCGGTCAGGATCCGCCGGGCATCGTTGAGCCCGTCCTCGACCAGGCGGCGAACCTCCGAGTCGATCTTCTGGGCGGTGGCCTCCGACACGTTCTGCTGGCGGCCCATCTGCATGCCGAGGAACACCTCGTCCTGGTTCTCGCCATAGGCGACGGTGCCGAGCTCGGGCGAGAAGCCCCAGCGGGTCACCATCATGCGGGCGAGACGGGTCGCCTGCTCGATGTCGGACTGGGCGCCCGAGGTGACCTTGTCCTTGCCGAAGATCATCTCCTCGGCGATGCGGCCGCCCATCATGATGGCCAGGCGCGAGGTCATCTGCTCGTAGGACATGGACAGCTTGTCCCGCTCGGGCAGCTGCATGACCATGCCCAGCGCGCGGCCGCGCGGGATGATGGTGGCCTTGTGCACCGGGTCGGTGGCCGGGACGTTGAGCGCCACGATGGCGTGGCCGGCCTCGTGATAGGCGGTCAGGCGCTTCTCGTCGTCGGTCATGACGAGGGTGCGGCGCTCGGCGCCCATCATCACCTTGTCCTTGGCGTCCTCGAACTCGCGCATGGTCACGATGCGCTTGCCGCGGCGGGCGGCGAGCAGCGCCGCTTCGTTGACGAGATTCATGAGGTCGGCGCCCGAGAAGCCGGGGGTGCCGCGGGCGATGACCTTCAGGTCCACGTCGGGCGCCAGCGGCACCTTGCGCACGTGGACGCGCAGGATCTTCTCGCGGCCGACCACGTCCGGATTGGGGACGACGATCTGGCGGTCGAAGCGGCCCGGGCGCAGGAGCGCCGGGTCGAGCACGTCGGGACGGTTGGTGGCCGCGATGATGATCACGCCCTCGTTGGCCTCGAAGCCGTCCATCTCCACGAGGAGCTGGTTGAGGGTCTGCTCGCGCTCGTCGTTGCCGCCGCCGAGGCCGGCGCCGCGATGGCGGCCGACCGCGTCGATTTCGTCGATGAAGATGATGCAGGGGGCGTTCTTCTTCGCCTGCTCGAACATGTCGCGCACGCGGGAGGCGCCGACGCCGACGAACATCTCGACGAAGTCCGAGCCCGAGATGGTGAAGAACGGCACGTTGGCCTCGCCGGCGACCGCGCGAGCCGTCAGGGTCTTACCGGTGCCGGGGGGGCCGACGAGCAGCACGCCGCGCGGGATCCGGCCGCCGAGGCGCTGGAACTTCTGCGGATCGCGCAGGAATTCCACGACCTCCTGCAGGTCTTCCTTGGCCTCGTCGATGCCGGCGACGTCATCGAACGTGACGCGGCCATGGGCCTCCGTCAGGAGCTTCGCCTTGGACTTGCCAAAGCCCATGGCCCGGCCGGCGCCGCTCTGCATCTGGCGCGACAGGAACACCCAGGCGCCGATGAAGAGCGCGATGGGCAGGATGTTCATGAGGACCGCGATGAACCAGGGGGTCGAATCCGACTGCGGACGGGCAGTGATCTGCACGCCCTTCTGCTGCAGCTTCGTCACGAGCATCGGGTCGCTCGGCGCATAGGTCGTGAAGGTGCGGCCGTCCGTGTAGGTGCCGCTGATCTCCGGACCGGAGATGACGACGCTGGTGATGCGTCCCGCATCGGCCTCGCTGAGGAGCTGGCTATAGGCGATATCGCTGCCGCCGCCCCGTTGGCCCGGGCTCTGGAAAAGGGTCACGAGCGCCAGCACCAGGAGGAAGATGACGACCCACAAGGCGAAGTTGCGGAAATTTGAATTCATCGGATCAGGTTCTGCCCCAGAGGGAGATGAAGCGCGGGGAGGTCTCCCCGTGCGGTTAAACTCAATGTAGGCACACCGTCTCGCCTTGCCAAGGGAATGCGGCGCCTATACGGCGCGATCCGATAACGTTGGCTAAGAGATTTGGCTAACGACCCCGCCGCCGCGGCGGTTCCGGTCCGATCGAAACCTTGCCCGCGCGATCCAGCTGCACGAGCGCCCCGGCGATGGTGAGGTTCAAGGCCTCCCCTGCCCCGACGGCCCTTCTCAGACGCTCCGCGCAGGTTTCGAGCCGGTTCAGACGGCTGTTATCGAGCCCGAAGCCCGCCCTGCGAAGGGCCTGCTCCAACGCCCGCAGGGCGATTTCAAGGGGCTCGCTCGCAAGGATGCCGCCCCTGAACGAAAGGCGCCCGCCTTCTTCGACGAGTCCCGCCCCTTCCAGGGCTTCCCGCGCCTTCAGGTCGAGGGCCTCGTCCGCCCGGGCGGCGCGCTCGGCGAAGCGGGACAGGCGCTCGGCATCGAGCCCTTCTGCCGCGAGAAGCGGCATGAGCCTGCGCCAACGGACACGGGCATAGAGCGTGTTCGCATTGGACGGGTCCTCGACGAAGCGCCAGCCCTGGCTCCGGCAGAGATCGAGAAGGCGCGCCTTCGGCCATCCGAGAAGCGGCCTCGCATGGACGATGCCGCGACGCTCCGTCTCCCGGCGCATGCCTGCGAGCCCGGCAAGGCCCGAGCCCCGGGCCAGACGCATCATGATCGTCTCGGCCTGGTCGTCGAGGGTATGGGCCGTGACGAGATGCGACGCCCCGGCCGCATGGGCAAGATCGGCGAGGAGCCGGTAGCGCGCCTCCCGGGCGGCCTCCTGGATACCGGTCCGGGGCTTGTCTCCCGCCCAGGCGAGAATCCGGTGCCGCAGGCCCAGAGCGTCGGCTTCCCGGGCGACGAAGGCGGCCTCGTCGGCGGCCTCGGGCCGGAGGCCGTGATCGACGGTGACGACCAGAATGGGAGGCCGGGAGCCGGCCACGCGCCAGCGGGCGAGCAGATGCATCAGGGCGATCGAATCGGGGCCGCCGGATACGGCCGCGATGATGCCCGCGGCGTGGTTCAAGGAAGTAAAGAGATGCTCCAGCCCGTCGTCCGAGAGCGCATCATCGGGAGGCGGAGACGCGGCCATCACGCGGCCCTTGTCGAAAATCGTCAGCGGCTCAGCTGCACTTGATGCGCTTCTGCTCGCGGTCGGACGCCTGGCGGACGGGAGCCGAGGCCTGGGGATACTTTCGGTCGAGCTCCGCGAGGACGGCACAGGCGCGATCCTTGGCGCCGAGCCCGTTCAGGGAGATGCCGAGCCGCAACAGGGAATCGGGCGCCTTGGCGGCATCGGGATGCTCCGCCGTGACGTTCAGGAACTGCTCCGCGGCCTCGCGGTAGCGGCCACGCTGAAGATACGTCTCGCCTAGCCAGAAGGTTGCCTCGGGCACGAGCTTGTCCCGGGGATTGGACTGGAGGAAGCGGCGAAAGCCCATCTCGGCCTGGTCGTACTGCTTCTGCGTGAACGAGGCATAGGCCGCGTCGAAATCGGAGCGCGGGTTGCCCACGCTCGTCGCCGCGACGCTCGGGCCGGGGCGCTCGGCAAGGGCCCCCTGCGGAAGGCCTGTCATACCCTCATGCCCGCCG
This sequence comes from Microvirga lotononidis, assembly GCF_034627025.1. Lineage (NCBI taxonomy): Bacteria > Pseudomonadati > Pseudomonadota > Alphaproteobacteria > Hyphomicrobiales > Methylobacteriaceae > Microvirga > Microvirga lotononidis. Next base: position 1,055,963 of record NZ_CP141048.1, read on the forward strand.
CCGTCCATCGGAGCGCCGTCGAGGCCCTGCTCATCCTGCTCGATCAACTCCGCAAGCTGCCCGCCGGGCAGCGGCATGGGGCGATTCGCGTCCGCCGTCAGAGGGGTGGACGGCGCCGTGGTGCCGAGCGGACGCGGAGCGCCGGGGGCATCCGGCGCTTGGGAGGGATCGAATACGTCGCTCCGGCGCTGAGGCTGGGCCGGCGCCGGCTGGGCGGGACGCGACGGCGTCGCGGTCGGCGGGGTCGCGGAGCGCGAGCCGCCGCTTCTCTCCTGGAAGCGGAACTCCACGTCCTCCTGGAACTTGCGGAGCTGCTCCTTGAGCTGGCGGTTCTCGTATTGGAGCTGCTCCATCTGGCCGGAGAGCTGGCGGAACTGGCTCTCGAGCCGGTTCAGGCGCACGATCGCGTCGGCCGCATCCTGAGCGGCGGCGGGAAAGACCGAGGTCGTGGCCAGAGCGAGAGCAAAGGCTGAAAAGACAAACAGGCGTCGAAACATGCTGGGATACCGTGAGGGTCCTCGAACGAGGAGGCCGATAACACAAAAGCGCCGCCACGGCGAGAATGTGGCGGCGCTTTGCGGGTTCACGAGGGCTTGAATGGGTGGGGCTTTATGCCCCGGCCCCGCCGCCGAGCACGGTGACCGCGCGGCGGTTCTGCGACCAACAGGAGATGTCGTTGCAGACCGCGACCGGACGCTCCTTGCCGTAGGACACGGTACGGAAGCGGTTGCCCGGGATGCCGCGGGAGATCAGGTAGTCGCGGACGACCTGGGCGCGGCGGGCGGACAGCGAGTAGTTGTACTCGCGGGTGCCGCGCTCGTCCGCATGGCCTTCGAGGATGAAGGTGTATTGCGGGTAGCGCTGCAGCCACTGGGCCTGCTTGTCGAGGGTCGCGACCGCCGTGGGGGTGAGGTCGGTCGAGTCGGTCTCGAAGAACACGCGGTCACCCACGTTGACGACGAAATCCTGGGCGCTGCCCGGGGTGGCGGCACCGCCGGCCCCGAAGCCTCCGGCTCCATCGGCCATACCATCTTTGTTGGACGAACACGCCGCCGCCCCGAGGGCGAGGACGATAGCAGCGGCGAACTTGACGGCGCGCAGCGTCATCATTGGCAATACTCCTTACACATACGTTTGCCGAACGTTGTGTCTTTCATATCGGGAGGATGGTTAAGGGAGGGTTCCGTCAACCGCGAAGGGACTTCCGGGGATTAAGGTGAATTATGGCCAAGTTGTGGAAGTTGGGGTTAGGGTTAATCAAGTGTGAACGGTTTCGGGCTGCCGCGTTTATTCCTACCCCAAAGTTAGGAGAATGCCGGCCGATGAAGCTGGGCTGCTGCCGATTGCCTGTTTCGAGCGTTGAGAGGTCATGAACATCGTGACGACCCAGCCCGGAAGCCATGCGCATCCCTATCGCAAAGCCCTGGACGATCTGCGCCTCGAGCGCGCCTTCTCGCGCATCGCCGACAGCGACCTGCGCCAGGGCAACGCCATCGCCCTCCTCCGCGATTCGCGGGAGAACTATCCCGCTTGGCTGAAGGCGATCCGGTCGGCGAAGGAAGTCGTCCATTTCGAGAACTTCATCATCGCCGATGACGATACGGGACGCGAGTTCGCCGAGGCCCTGATGGAACGTGCCCGCGCCGGCGTTCGTGTGCGGGTGCTCTACGACTGGCTCGGATCCTCGTTCCGCGCCCTGCCCCATTACTGGCGTCGGCTCCGTGAGGCGGGCGTCGAGGCCCGCGTCTTCAATCCGCCCCGCCTGACCGACCCGTTCTGGATCCGGCGCAACCATCGCAAGCTGATCACGGTCGACGGGCGCATCGCCTTCGTGTCGGGCCTGTGCATCTCCGACAACTGGGTCGGCAAGAACGGCGCCGAGCCATGGCGCGACACCGGCCTTTCCCTTGAAGGCCCGGTGGTGGCCGACCTCGATGCGACCTTCGCCGAGAGCTGGGTTCTCGCGGGCATGAAGGCGATCCCGAAATCCGAGCTGCCCCATGCGGACCTGATCCCGCAGGCCGGCTCGGTGGCCGCCCGGGTCATCAGCGGCGAACCCGGCATGTTCCGGACCTACCGGGTCGACCAGTTCATCGCCGCGACGGCCCAGCGCAACCTCTGGCTCACGGACGCCTATTTCGTCGCCACGACATCCTACGTGCAGGCTCTGGGCGAAGCCGCCCGCGACGGGGTGGACGTGCGGCTCCTCGTTCCCGGATCGAGCGACGTCCCCGCCCTGCAGCCGGTGGTGCGCGCCGGCTATCGCTCGCTGATCGAGGCCGGGATCCGGGTCTTCGAGTGGAACGGCTCGATGCTCCATGCCAAGACCGCCGTGGTCGATGGCCGCTGGGCGCGCGTCGGCTCCACCAATCTCAACATTGCCAGCTGGGCGACCAACTGGGAGCTCGACGTGGTGGTCGAGGACGCCCATTTCGCCGAAGCCATGGAGGCGATGTACCTGGCGGATCTCGCCAATGCGACCGAGATCGTGCCCGGCTGGCAGTCGAGACGCCGTCAGGCCCGGAACATGCGCTCGCGCCGGGGCCACCGCTTCAAGAAAGGCGGCGTCCGCCGGCTGGCGGCGGGTGCCCTCGCCCTGTCGAGCACGGTCGGCAAGGCCGTCGGCTCGCGCTCGCTCACGGCCACCGAGGCGAGCAGCGTCGCCATCATCGGCGGAGCGCTGCTGGCGCTGGCCATCCTGGTAACGGCCTTCCCCGTCCTGATCGTGTCGCCGATCGTCATCGGTCTCATTTGGCTCGGCCTCGCGCTCCTCATCCGCGCCCTCCGCCTCAAGCGCCGCGTGCGCCTCAGACGCCGCAAGCTTGCCCTGCGGCGCAGGCTGACCAAGATCAGAGAGAGCGAGACTTCGCCGGGAGAGTAGAAGCCGAACGAAGAACCGGGAAACCAACGGTCAAGCTTGGCGTTTCTGGAGCAGGCGCATCGTGCGGAAAAGTGGATCCGGTTTTCCGCACCGAACGATGCGCCCGTCCAAGAGTGAGGCATCGGATCGAATCCCAAAAGTGCGATCCACTTTTGGGTCCGATGCTCAAGGCTGAATGTCCCTTTTCGAGGAGGACTTCCTATGGCTACAGGCACCACCGGCCCTTTCGACACCCTTGACCGCACCCATGCCATGAGCCGGATCCTGGCCCAGAACTGGTGGGCCCTGGCTCTTCGCGGCGTCTTCGCGATCATCTTCGCGCTCATCGCCTTCTTCATGCCCGGAGCCACGCTCCTGTCGCTGGTCTGGGTCTTCGCCGCCTATATGCTGGTCGACGGCGTGTTCGGGATCATCGCCGCGGTCAGGGCCGCGTCCAACAACCAGCGCTGGGGCCTCCTGATCCTCGAAGGGATCCTGGACATCCTGGTCGGCGTCATCGCGTTCATGATGCCGGGACTGACGGTCGTGTTCTTCGTCACCCTGATGGCCGTGTGGTCGCTGATCACCGGCGTCCTGATGATCGTCGCGGCGTTCAAGCTGAACCCGGCCTACGGCCGCGGCTGGATGATCTTCAGCGGCATCGTGTCGGTGCTCTTCGGCGTCTCGCTGCTGGTGGCGCCTCTCGTGGGCGCCGTGGTGCTGACCTGGTGGCTGGGAGCCTACGCGCTCGTGTTCGGCATTTCGCTCCTGATGCTCGCGTTCAAGCTCAAGGGCTACAGGGACGAACCCGGCGGCGCGACGCCGCTGCGGGCCTGAGCCATAAAAAAGGGCCCCGCCGGGGCCCTTTTCTCGTCTGATCAGTTGCTCTGCCGGCTTTCGCTCAACAGCGGCGACCAGGTCGGGTCGGACGCGAAGGACGGGGTCGGCACCGGCTGCTCCACGCGGCCGGTGATGTCGACCATGTAGAGCTTGCCGCCGGCCTGTCCGCCTGGATCGCGGAAGAACAGGATGTACTGACCGTTCGGCGCCCAGGTCGGGCTCTCGTTGTGGAAGCCTTCCGTCAGGATGCGCTCGCCCGAGCCGTCGGGCTTCATGATGCCGATGGCGAAGCCGCCCGCGCGCTGCTTGGTGAAGGCGATGTAGTCGCCGCGCGGCGACCAGGCCGGCTGCGAATAGGAGCCGTCGCCGAAGGAGATGCGGCGCTGGTTCGAGCCGTCCGCGTTCATGGCATAGATCTGCTGCTTGCCGCCGCGGTCGCTCTCGAACACGATCTGGCTGCCGTCCGGCGAGAAGGACGGCGAGGTGTCGATGGCGGCGGTGGAGGTCAGGCGCGTGGTGTTGCGCGAGCCCAGGTCCATCATGAAGATGTTGGCGTTGCCGCCCTGCTGCAGACTCATGACGATCCGCTGTCCGTCCGGCGCGAAGCGCGGCGAGGAGGCCATGTCGGGGAAGTTGCCGAGCACCTGGCGGGTGCCGGTCTCCAGGTTGATCACCTGGACGCGCGGCTGTTGGCCCTCGGCCTGGGCCGAATAGGTGATGTCCTGCGTGGCGGGCGAGTAGCGCGGCGTCACGACCGACGTGTCTCCTTGAGTCAGGTAGCGCACGTTCGCGCCGTCCTGGTCCATGATCGCGAGCCGCTTGCGGCGGTTCTCCTTCGGACCCGATTCATCGACGAACACGATGCGCGTGTCGAAGAAGCCGCCGAAGCCCGTCACCTTGGTGTAGACCGCATCCGAGATGATGTGGCCGACGCGGCGCCAGAAATTGGCGTCAGTCACGTATTGCTGGCCGGTGAGCTGCTGGCCCGACTCGATGTCCCACAGGCGGAACTCGGCGCGAAGACGGCCCGCCGGATCGCGCGAGACGCGGCCCGTGACGAGGGCCTGCGCGCCCGCCATCCTCCAGGCGTCGAAACGCGGCGCAGCGTCGAAGGACGGACGCTCCGGGAAACGGGACTTGTCGAGCGGCGCGAAGTAGCCCGAGCGCTGCAGGTTGCTCGTGATGATGCCGGAGACCCGCTGGCCGAGATCGCCCTCGCCGGAGAAATCGGCAACGGCGATGGGCATGGGCTGGAACTGCCCGCCGGGACCGACGCGGAACGAGAGCTGGGCCTGTGCGGACGGCGCGAGGGCCGCCATCGGCATGACGACGGCGAGCGCGACGAGAAGACGGGAAACGAAGCGAGTGATCATGGGATGGTGTCTCAAGCTTGAAGGGCTTTAAGAGAGAGGAGGATCGAACTGGACGTTCAATACTTTCCAATCCGCGTAATACGGGACGAACTTCGCCGGAATCTCGAACTGGCGGCACTTGCGAATGGCCCGGACGGCCGCATCGGCGACCGCACGGTCGGTCGAGCTGCTCCCCGCCTGGAGGATCCGGGGTTCGGTGCTGAGCGATCCGTCCTGGTTCAGGCGGATGTCGAGGATGGGTGCGGTCACCTGGCCGCCCGATGCAGAGATCGGCGCGCTGTAGCAGCGCTCGATCTGCGACACCAGGATCCCGATGAGCGCATCGCGCAGGCTTGGGGAGAGCTTCGCGGAGGATCCTGTCGCGGTGCCGAGGGCGGCCGTCTTCTGCACCTCCGGCCCGGTCGCGCCGGTGGACTGGTGCTTTTCCTTGCTGTCCAGGAACTGCTTCAGGTCGCCCATGTCGAGCTTCTTGGCGAGCTGGGCTTCCTTGCGCGCCTTGGCCTCGGCCTCTTCCTTGGCCTTGGCTTCCGCGAGCTTCTTCTCGGCCTCCGCTTTCGCCTTGGCTTCGGCTTCGGCCTTCGCTTTGGCCTTCGCCTCGGCGATCTTCTTGGCCTCGGCATCCGCCTTGGCTTTCGCCTCCGCTTCGGCCTTCGCCTTGGCTTCCGCCTCGATCTTGGCCTGCTCGGCGGCCTTGGCCTTTTCGATCGCCTCGGCTTCCGCTTTTTCCTGCAGCTTCTTTTCTTCCTCGGCCTTGGCCTGGGCGGCCTTTTCCTCCTGCGAGCGCGTGGGCGGCGCGGGCGGCGGAGGCTGGGCGGCGACCGGCTCTTCCTTCTCGGCGACCTTCATCTCGGCCGGCCTCTTGGGCGGGGCCGGCGCGTCGCGCTTGTCATCGCCCGGATCCTTGAGCTCGGCCTTGTCGGCGACGCGCTCGGCGCGCGGCTTCGGCTGCGGAGCCTTGGCGTTCGTTTCGCCCTTGGTGATCTGCGAAAGCTGGTTGTCGGTGATGATCTCGACCGGGATGCCTTCCTCGGCGGGGGGGAACTCGCTCCCGACCGACAGGCCGATCAGGGCGGCGGCCAACAGCGACGCATGCGTGACGCCCGAGACCCAAAGGCCCGGCTCGGAGGTGTTGAATTTCAGCTTCAACGCCACGTGTGTTTGCCCCTTGTCCTCAATCCCGCTCAGCGCTGATCGACCTCGGTCACGAGGGCGACGCGCTTGTAGCCTGCCGTGGTCACGATCGACATCACCTGCGCGACGCGCCCGTAATCGACCTTCTTGTCCCCGCGCACGAAAATCCGCTCGTCGAAGCCCGACTTCGACACTTCCGCGAGCTTGCCGACGATGGCCTCGTCCACCAGCTCGGTCTCGCCCAGGAACACCTGACCGGTCGCCTTGATGGAGAGCGTCACGGGCGTCGCGTCGGAATTCAGCGGCGCGGCCTTGGTCTGCGGCAGGTCGAGCGGCACGCCGGCGGTCATCATGGGCGCGGCCACCATGAAGATGATGAGCAGCACCAGCATGACGTCGATGAACGGCGTCATGTTGATCTCGTTGATCGCCCCGGGAGTCCGGCCGCGCCTGCGCCGCCGTCCGCCGCCTCCCGCCGCTCCTGCCATCATGGCCATGCCCGGTCTCCCTTACGCGGCATTGGCGGGGTGATGCCCCGCATGGCCGCCGATGCGCTCGTCGATCTGGCGCGACAGGATGGCCGAGAATTCGTCGGCGAAGCCCTCCAACCGGGTCTGGAGCTTGCCGACCTCCGATTGCAGCTTGTTGTAGGCGAGCACCGCCGGAATGGCCGCGAACAGGCCGATGGCGGTGGCGAACAGCGCCTCCGCGATGCCGGGCGCCACGACGGCGAGGCTCGTGTTCTTGGAGGCCGCGATGGACGTGAAGGAATTCATGATGCCCACGACCGTGCCGAACAGGCCGATATAGGGGCCGGCAGATCCGATGGAGGCCAGCACCGTCAGGCGGGAGTTCAGTCGCTCCACCTCGCGCTGGATGGTGACGTCGAGCACCTTGTCGATGCGCTGCGGCAGGCTCTGGAACGAGCGTCCCGAGCCCTCGAAGGAGCGCTTCCATTCGCGCATGGCGGCGACGAACACGGCGGCGAGCCCCGTGGCCGGGCGGCTCTGGAGGGAGCGATAAAGCTCCTCGAGCGACTGGCCGGACCAGAATACGTCCTCGAAGCGGTCCATGGCGCGCTTGGAGCGGGAGTAAAGCAGCGTCTTGTCGATGATGATGGCCCAGCACCAGACGGAGGCCGCGAGCAGGCCCAGCATCACGAGCTTGACGATGAAATGAGCCTGCCAGAACAGGCCGAAGAAGGACAGTTCGTGGGCCACAGGGACGGCCTGGGCCACATCAGCCGGGTTCATAATCTCTCGTCCTCGCTCTTGGAGCAGTCCCGGAAGGCAATCCAGGGCGTCCCGCAACAGGTTCTAGGAAAATCTGTTCTTGTATTACCGTTCGTTCGCCCCTGAATCTGTCGAAAATAAGGGCACCGGGTCACAAGACTCGCGATCATTCCAGACCGTCACCTGTTAGGCACAGGGTAAGGTTAAGGTCTGGTTTAACTGCGGCCGCGCAGAGGCGAATACCCTGAAATAAATATGGAAATTCCGGCTGACATGCACTGGAGGCAGAGCCCCCGCGCGTCCTGACCATGGGGCAGGTTGCAGTCCTAGGAATTCGCGCTCAGCGCCGCCCGCAGCTCGTCGGGGATCCGGACCGCCCGCCCTCCCCGGACGGCCGCGACCATCACGTCGGCCCTCACGAGCACCTCGTCGCCCCGGCGCACCTCCTGGGAGAGCGTCATGGAGGCGCCGCGCATCTCCTTCGGCCGGGTCACGATGGTGAGCACGTCGTCCATGACGGCGCCGCCGAGGAAGTCGATGGCCATCTTGCGCACCACGAAGGCGAGCCCGCCCATATCCGCATGGAGGTCGGACTGCGCCACCTCGACGGCCCGCAGGAGCTCCGTGCGTCCGCGCTCCATGAAGCGCAGATAGCTCGCGTGATAGACGCGGGCGGAGAAGTCCGTGTCCTCGTAATAGACGCGGATGGGGAGAACGTGCGCGCCGTCCTGCATGAAGCCGGAGAGGTGAGAGCCGACAACGCCTTGCTGTTCGCGCCTGTCACTCATCCCCGTCCCCGTTGAACAGCCCGAACTGCGTCGAGGTCTCGCGAGACGGCTCGGGGATGCCGAGATGCTTGAAGGCGTGGGGCGTGAGGATGCGGCCGCGCGGAGTGCGCTGCACGAAGCCCTTCTGGATGAGATAGGGTTCGATGATGTCCTCGATGGCGTCGCGGGGCTCGGACAGAGCCGCCGCGATGGTCTCGATGCCGACCGGGCCGCCACCGAAGGAATTGGCGATCATGGTCAGGTACTTGCGGTCCATCAGGTCGAGGCCGATGGGGTCCACGTCCAGGAGGCGCAGGGACTTGTCGGCGAGATCGCGCGAAACGGTCTGGACGCCCTCCACGATGGCGAAGTCGCGCACGCGGCGCAGCAGGCGCCCGGCGATGCGGGGCGTGCCGCGCGAGCGGCGGGCGATCTCGTTCGCGCCCTCCTCGCTCATGCCCAATCCCAGCACGCGGGCGCCGCGCCGCACGATCAGCTCCAGCTCGTCGACGGTGTAGAACTCAAGCCGGATCGGAATGCCGAACCGGTCGCGCAGCGGCGTGGTGAGCAGGCCCGCCCGGGTGGTGGCGCCCACAAGCGTGAATTTCGGCAGCTCGATCTTCACCGAGCGCGCGGCCGGGCCTTCGCCGATGATCAGGTCGAGCTGGTAATCCTCCATGGCCGGATAGAGGATTTCCTCGACCGCCGGGTTGAGGCGGTGGATCTCGTCGATGAAGAGCACGTCGCGCTCTTCGAGATTGGTGAGTTGGGCCGCCAGATCGCCCGCCTTGGCGATCACCGGGCCGGAGGTCGAGCGGAAATTGACCCCGAGCTCGCGCGCCACGATCTGCGCCAGCGTGGTCTTGCCCAGCCCCGGCGGGCCGACGAAGAGCACGTGGTCGAGGGCGTCGCCGCGCGCCTTGGCGGCATCGATGAAGACCTGGAGATTGGCCCGCGCGGCCTTCTGGCCCGTGAAATCGTCGAGCGAGAGCGGCCGGATCGACGCATCGACATCGTCCTCGCGCTTTTCAGGGCTGAGCAGGCGGCGGGAATCGGTCAAAGAGGCTTACCTTCCAGGGACTTCATATAGGCGATGACGCTCTAATACGCCATTCTTAACAAGATCAAAACAGGAACGTTGACTGAAGCTGACCTACCGAGCCAGCTCCCTCAGCCCTAGCCTGATCAGCGTCTTCGCCTCGGCCTCGTCGCCCGCCTGCTTCATGGCGGCAGCCACGGCGGCGGACGCCTGGACCTGGGGGTAGCCGAGATTGACGAGCGCCGAGATGGCATCGGCCACCGGGGCGGGCGCGCTCTTGTCCTCCACGGCGCCGGTGAGGCGGATGAGGGCCGGGTCGACCGGGGAGAAGGCCGGGGCCTTATCCTTGAGTTCGGAGACGATGCGCTGGGCGAGCTTGGGACCGACGCCGGGGCCGCGCGCCACGGAGGCCTTGTCGCCAGTGGCGATGGCGGTGGCGAGGCTGCCGGGGTCGAGCACCGAAAGAATGCCGAGGGCCACCTTGGAACCGACGCCCTGAACCGACTGGAGCAGGCGGAACCATTCGCGCTCCGAATCCGACCGGAAGCCGAACAGACGGATCATGTCCTCGCGCACATAGGTCTCGATGGACAGGGTCGCCGCCTCGCCGGTGGACGGCAAATTCTGGAGGGTGCGGGAGGAGCAATGGACCACATAGCCGACCCCGTGCACGTCGAGGATCACGAAATCCTCGCCATAGGAATCCACCACGCCTTTGAGTTTGCCGATCACGTCAGTCTTCGCTCCTCATGGTCATCCCGGGGCTGCGGAGCAGAACCCGGGATCGTGTGCAGGATAAAACACTGTTTCTCCTGAAAAGGAAGCCTTTGGTCGCGCTTTGTTCTCACAACGGGCCGGGTCTTCGCTTACGCTGCGTCCGGGATGATGCTTCTCAGAGGCTCGCCACCAAAGCGCGGGCCTTACGGTGATGGGCGTGGGCGATGGCGATGGCGAGCGCGTCGGCGGCATCCGCCTTCTTGAACTCGGCCTTGGGCAGCAGGATCCTGACCATGGCCTGGACCTGGTCCTTCTCGGCGTGTCCCACGCCCACCACGGTCTTCTTCACCTGGTTCGCCCCGTATTCCGCCACCGGCAGGCCGTGCAGGGCCGGGACCAGCAGGGACATGGCGCGGGCCTGTCCGAGCTTCAGGGTCGCCTGGGCGTCCTTGTTGACGAAGGTTTCCTCGACGGAGACCTCGTCGGGCGTCCAGGTCCGGATCACCTCGGTCAGCCGGTCGTGGATCTGCTTGAGGCGAAGCGCCAGGTCGAGGTCGCCGTCCGACGTCACGACCCCGCAGGCCACATAGGAAAGCTTCGTCCCCTCGACCGTGATGACGCCCCAGCCCGTGTTGCGCAGGCCAGGATCCAGGCCGAGGATTCGGACGCGTTCGGTCACTTTCTTTCTCCATCGTCATGGCCGGACTTGATCCGGCCATCCACGCCATCAACGGTTAAGAAGACGTGGATGCCCGGTTCAGACCCGGGCATGACGCACAACCAATATCACTCCGCCATCTTCTGCATCAGGGCATCGGAGAGCTCGAAGTTTCCGTAGACGCTCTGCACGTCGTCGTGCTCCTCCAGCGATTCCATGAGCTTCATGAGCTTCTCGCCGGTCTCATCGTCGACCGCGACCGGGGTCTGGGGTTTCCAGACGAGCTTGGAGGCCTTGGGCTCGCCGAACTTGTCCTCGAGCGCCTTGGTCACCTCGTTGAGGGAGCCCTGGTCGCAATAAATCTCGTGGCCGTTCTCGGAAGAGACCACGTCGTCGGCGCCGGCATCGATGGCGGCTTCCAGCATGGCATCGGCATCCGCCACGTCGGGACCGAACTCGATATAGCCGACCCGGTCGAACATGAAGGAGACGGCGCCGGTTTCGGCCAGGTTGCCGCCGCTCTTGGTGAAGTAGGAGCGGATGTCGGAGGCGGTGCGGTTGCGGTTGTCGGTCATCGCCTCGACGATGATGGCGGCGCCGCCGGGACCGTAGCCCTCATAGCGGATCTCGTCGTAGTTCTCCGCGTCGCCGCCGGAGGCCTTGTTGATGGCGCGCTGGATGTTGTCCTTGGGCATGTTCTCGGCGCGGGCGGCGAGGATCGCGGCGCGCAGGCGCGGGTTCATGTTGGGGTCGGGCATGCCCATCTTGGCCGCCACGGTGATTTCGCGGGCGAGCTTGGAAAACACCTTGGAGCGCACCGCATCGACCTTGCCCTTGCGGTGCATGATATTCTTGAATTGTGAATGCCCGGCCATCGGGATCTCCGGATAGTTGGGCCGAAGGCGGCTTATGGACAAGCGCCCGTCAGGCCTGAAAAGTTGACGATGGCAGGCTTATAAGGCGGCGAAGGGCCTGAGGCAAAGGCCCTCTCGACAGGTTCCTGAAAAACGAGAGCATCGTGCGGAAAAGTGGATCCGGTTTTCCGCTCGAAACGATGCTCTCATTCAAAAAGAAGGCATCGGATTGGATCCCAAAAGTGGAATCCACTTTTGGGTCCGATGCTTTAGAACCCGAGCCAGGACGGCAGGTTGTGGATGGTCGCCAGGATCAGGTGATAGGAGGCGCCCAGCACCGTGGCCGTATAGGCGAGCCCGGCTAGGCCGATCAGGTACCCGACGATCAGGAGATAGCCGTCCTCCTCCATGATGGCGATGGACGCGATGACGAGCGCGATGGAGGGCGGAAAATTGGTTCCAGGGAACGGGATCAGCACCGATACGGCCACCAGGAACGCGAAGAACCCGGCCACCCGATCCCCGAACGGTCCGAAGAGCGGGAGCAGGCGAGGCTTGCAGTAGCTCTCGAGCTTCTGGAGCTTCGGCTCCGCGATGTCGATGAGGCGCTTGAACTTCGCCGTGGAGACGCTGCGCCGCAGGATGAAGCCCGGCAGCCAGGGTCTCGTATGGCCCAGCATCATCTGAATGCCGAAGATCAGTACCGGCGTGCCGACGATGCCGGCAATGCCGGGCGGGGCCGGCACGCAATTCGGCAGGGAAAACAGGATCAGCACGAAGCCGAAGGCGCGCTCGCCGAAGGCCTCGATGATCTCTCGAATGGAGATCGTCTCGCCCTTGGCCTCGTCGATCACGGCGCGCAGAACCGCGGAGGCGCTCTGGTGCTCGTGGGCGCGATGGAGCTCGCTTTCCTCATGGTAAGGGGGTCGTTTGGCGCTGGCCGGCTCGATCTTGGCGTCCACCTTGTCCTCCGTAGCGCCAAGATGGGGGCGGTGTTGCACGAGGTAAAGGGCGGCTCTCTAATCCCAGAACCGCGGCCAAGTCTCTTCCAGGTTCGGCCCGAGCCGCACGGCGGCCACGCGCGAGGCCAGGCCGGTGCGATCGTCCGTCTCGACCGCGATGCCGGACAGGGTGCCCTCGTTCAGGCCCGGCTCCAGGCGGGCGCCCGGCGTCTTCTGGATGAAGCGGCGGATCGCTTCCTCCTTCTGCATGCCGAGGACGGAATCGTAATCGCCGCACATGCCCGCGTCGGACATATAGGCGGTGCCGCCCTTCAGCACCCGGTGATCGGCGGTGGGCACATGGGTGTGGGTGCCGACGACGAGGCTCGCCCGCCCGTCGAGGTAGTGGCCCATGGCCTCCTTCTCGCTCGTCGCCTCCGCGTGGAAGTCGACGATCACCGCATCGGCCACCTGACCTAGGGGGCAGGTTTCCAGCTCCCGGTCGACCGCCGCGAAGGGATCGTCGAGGGCGTCCATGTAGAGACGGCCCATCGCCTGGACCACGAGGACACGAGCGCCTGAGCGCGTGTCGATGAGGTTGGCGCCACGTCCCGGCGTTCCGGCCGGGTAGTTCGCCGGGCGGATGAGCCGAGGCTGGCGCTCGATGAACACGAGCGTCTCGCGCTGGTCCCAGGAATGGTTGCCGAGCGTGATGGCATCGGCGCCGGCGGCCAGGATCTCGTCGCAGATTGTCTCCGTGATGCCGAAGCCCCCGGCGGAGTTCTCGCCGTTGATGACCACGCAGTCGAGCCGCCAGCGGTCGCGTAAGGACGGCAGCCGCTCGATCACCGCGTTGCGGCCGGGCCGCCCGACGATGTCCCCGAGGAAAAGAAGACGCATGATGAATCCTTGACTAGGACACGGTCCGAATGAGTTCGGCTTCGGTGATGATAACGTCGAGGAGCCTGTCATGGGGTTCGACCGGCACTTCGTCGATCTCCTGAACCGCATAAGCCAGACCGATGGTCAAGACCGGATGCTGCGCTTCGAGCGCCGCGATGGCCCGGTCGAAATGCCCCTTGCCGTAGCCGATGCGCCCTCCCCGGCAGTCGAAGGCGACGAGCGGCACGATGAGCGCCTTGGGAAAGACCTCCGGCGCGTCGGGGCCGGGCTCGCGCACGCCAAAGCCGCCTTTGACCAGCACGTCGCCCGGCTGCCACAGGCGCCAGCTCAAGTGGGGATGGAGGATCTGGGAGAGAGCGACATCCTGCCCGCGCCCGATCAGCGCTTCCATGAGAGGGCGTGGGTCGACCTCGCTACGGATCGGCCAATAGCCTCCGATGGGGGTGACGTCCTTCAGATCGGGGAAGCCGAGGGCGCTCTCGGCGATGCGCCGGCCGGCCTCGTGGCGGAAGTCCTTGTCGAGGGCATCGCGGCGCGAGAGAACCTCGCCGCGCAGGCGCTCTTTCAAGGCTGGAGGGGGAGGAGATTGCATGAGGTGCGGAGCCACAGAAACCGTCGGAGAAGCGATCCCGGGAACCTACAAAGTAGGTGGGCGCCGTATGTCCCGGTCCACGGACCGGGTCAGGGACAGCTCCCTTCAGGATCGATAAGGCCCCGGGGAAAATGAACTCCTAACGCGCCCCGCAGCCCCGCCTTCCCTACATAGGGACGAGAAGGTCCCGGGGGAAGGGGAAAAAGGAGCTGGGCCGGAGATCTTTGCGGCCCGGCACGGGCAACGGGACCCTCTCCGGGAAATTACGGGGTGGCGTGTGAGCCGAAATGAGCGCAATCTGTTCTCGTGGGGGATGTGCCATCGCTCGATGGAGGAAACATGGCCCATCTGAAACGTAATAATTTCAAAGAGTTGTATCGGAAAGAATGCACCGCCTCTCCCAGCATTGATTCCATGATGAGGGAAGTGCTGCACATGATCGGCAATATCGATTTCGAGTATGAGGTTGAATTGGACAAGGTCGAGAAGAACATGCCCGACCAGGAATTGAAGGATTACATCAGGAAGAAGATCGAGACTGCCCATCGCGAAAAGCGGGAGCCCTATGTGGAGCTGCTGACCCAGCTCCGGCAGCGTCAGTATCGTCTCTCGCTGAATTGAGGGCTTATTCTCTCCCCTTGGACGAGATTTGAGATCAGGGCAAAAGCCGGCGGCGTTCAACCGGCTCCGCCGGCTTTTGCCCCTCTCGCATCGTCACCGGCGTCTGTACCGGTGATCTCGCTTCGAAAAGCGTGTCGCTTCATGCAAGCGGGATAGCCGGGACAAGCCCGGCCATGGCGTGGCAGGAATCGACCTGCCATACCCGAAAAACTAGCTTTGCCCTGCCCCGTTCAGGCTGCGCGCCAGATCCTCGATCCGCTTGGCCGCCATCTGGACGCCCTCGGCGAGCCTCGTCTCGATCCGCTCCAGACGCTCGTCCCGGGAGGCGTTGATGCTGTTGAGCGCCGCGACCTCGGCCTCCAGCGCGGCAACCCGCCGTTTCGTCTCGTGCAGCTCGTCCGCCTGGGCGATGGCCGCCATGACGTGGAGGCGCAGGTCGCCGATCTCGCCGAAGGCGGCTCGCATCTCCTCGATCCGGGCATCGTAAGACGCCGCAAGACCTTCGAGATGCCCCTCCTCGCCCTCGGCGCAGGAAACGCGATAGGTCTGCCCGGCAATCGTCACCGTCACCTGAGGCATGGCCTAGCCCTCCTCCGGTTCGAGCTGGCCGGCCTGGGCGAGGACGGTCTGGACGGCCCCGATGGCCTGGCGGACCCGCCGACCGACATCGTCGGTCGCCGCTTCGAAGCGGTGGAGCCGGGTGAGCGCGCCGTCGAGTTCCACGGCGAGACGGGCCCGGTCGTCCTGCATGAGCTGGAGCTCGGTTTCCAGGGCGCCGCGCCGCCTGTCGGCCTCCAGGCGACGGGACACGGAGGCCTCCAGAAGGCCCAGGGCCATGTCCAGCCGCTTCATCGCTTCCTCGAGTGTGGGCGCCATCATGCCTCCTGAATCGCCCACGACACTAGCGCATCGTGCGGAAAAGTGGACCCGGTTTTCCGGGTTACACGATGCGTTCTCCAATGAGAGGAGCATCGGAGCGAGCCCAAAAGTGGATCCCACTTTTGGGTCCGGTGCTCCGGCATCGTGCGGAAAAGTGGACCCGGTTTTCCGGGTTACACGATGCGCTCTTGGTCATTCGAGCCCCGCTCCGGGCGGGGATTACACCCCTCCGGTCTTTGACTCGCCTTGGCCGCGTGTTAAGGAGCCCGGGCCTTTTCCAGACAGACCGCCCCGTTGCGGGGCCTCAAGCCTTGTGGATCTCGCCGTGCAAGATATCGTCTCCGCCGATCGCGTCACTCATTCCGATCTGGCGAACGCCGTGCGCGTCCTTGCCATGGACGCCGTGGAACAAGCCAAATCCGGCCACCCGGGCCTGCCGATGGGCGCCGCCGACATGGCGACGGTGCTGTTCACGAAGTTCCTGAAATACGATGCCGCCGACCCGACCTGGCCGGACCGCGACCGCTTCATCCTCTCGGCCGGCCACGGCTCGATGCTGCTCTACGCCCTCCTCCACCTGACGGGCGTCAAAGGCATGACCGTCGAGGAACTGAAGAACTTCCGCAAGCTCGATTCCAAGACTCCGGGCCATCCCGAGAACTTCATGACGCCGGGCGTCGAGACCACCACGGGCCCGCTGGGCCAGGGCATCGCCACGGCGGTCGGCTTCGCGCTCGCCGAGCGGATGCTGAACGCCGAATACGGCAACGACCTCGTCGATCACCACACCTACGTGCTCGCCTCCGACGGCGACCTGATGGAAGGCATCAGCCATGAGGCCATCGCCCTGGCAGGTCACCTGAAGCTCAACCGCATGATCGTCCTGTGGGACGACAACGGCATCTCCATCGACGGCCCGCTTTCCATCTCGGACTCGGTCGACCAGGTGAAGCGCTTCCAGGCCTGCGGCTGGAATGCCGTGCGGGTGGACGGCCACGATCCGAAGGCCCTGCAGCGCGCTATTTCCCGCGCCCAGAAGTCCGACAAGCCGACCCTGATCGCGTGCAAGACCACCATCGGATACGGCGCCCCCAAGAAGGCCGGCACCTCCAAGGCCCACGGCGAGCCGCTGGGCGCCGAGGAGCTGGCGGGCGCCAAGACCGCTTACGGCTGGGGCCATGCTCCCTTCGAAATCCCGAACAACATCCGTGACGCCTGGGCGAAGGCCGGCAAGAAGGGCCGCCGCCAGCGCAAGGCCTGGGAAGACCGCCTGAAGGCTCTCGCGCCCGAGACCCGCGCCGAGTTCGAGCGCCGGGTGAAGGGTGTGCGCCCCGAAGGCCTCACTTCGGCCATCGCCAAGCTGAAGGACCGGCTCGTCGCCGAGCCGCAGAATGTCGCCACCCGCAAGGCCAGCGAGATCGCCCTCGAGGTGATCACCGAGGCCGTGCCGGAATTGGTGCTGGGTTCCGCGGACCTGACGCCCTCCAACAACACCAAGACCAAGAATCTGACCGCCATCTCGCCGGGCAACTTTGCTGGCCGCTACATCCATTACGGCATCCGCGAGCACGGCATGGCGGCGGCCATGAACGGCATCGCGCTCCATGGCGGCTACGTTCCGGCCGGCGCGACCTTCCTGGTCTTCACCGATTATGCGCGGCCCGCCATGCGCATCGCGTCGCTCGCCGGCATCCCGGCCATCTATGTGATGACCCACGATTCCATCGGCCTCGGCGAAGACGGCCCGACCCACCAGCCGGTGGAGCACCTGGCCGCCCTGCGGTCCATGCCGAAGATGCGCGTGTTCCGTCCGGCCGACGCCATCGAGACGGCGGAAGCCTGGCAGATGGCGCTCGAGCGCACCGACGGCCCGACGACGCTCGCGCTCACCCGCCAGAACCTGCCGCAGGTCCGCAAGGAAGGCGGCGCGCAGAACCTCTCGGCCACCGGCGCCTACGAGCTGTCGCCGGCCAACGGCCAGGCCCGCGCGACGATCTTCGCATCGGGCTCCGAGGTGGAGATCGCGCTTGCGGCCCAGAAGCTCCTGGAGCAACAGAGCTTCGCCGTCCGCGTCGTGTCGGTGCCCTCGCTCGACCTGTTCCTGGCCCAGCCCGAGAAGGTGCGCCGGGAGATCATCGGCGATGCGCCGATCAAGGTCGCGGTCGAGGCCGCCGTGCGCTTCGGCTGGGATTCGGTCATCGGCCCCGACGGAATTTTCGTCGGCATGCATGGGTTTGGCGCCAGTGCGCCCTACAAGGACCTTTACAAGCACTTCGGCATCACCCCCGAGGCCGTGGCTGAAAAGGTTCTTCGGACACATAATCTCTGAGGCACGAGAAACCTGAGGCCTCGTTACACAAGGGAGCTAAGACTATGACGGTGAAGGTCGCGATCAACGGATTCGGTCGCATCGGACGCAACATCCTCCGCGGCATCGTGGAAAGCGGCCGCAAGGACATCGAGGTGGTTGCCATCAACGACCTCGGCCCGGTCGAGACGAACGCTCACCTGCTCCGCTTCGATTCCGTCCATGGCCGCTTTCCGGCGGACGTGCAGGTCGACGGCGAGTTCCTCGTCATCAACGGCCAGAAGATCCGCGTGACGGCGATCAAGGATCCGGCGACCCTGCCGCATCGTGAGCTCGGCGTCGACATCGCCATGGAATGCACCGGCATCTTCACCTCGAAGGAGAAGGCTTCCGCGCATCTCACCGCCGGCGCCAAGCGCGTCATCGTGTCGGCTCCCGCCGACGGCGCCGACCTCACGGTCGTCTACGGCGTCAACCACGACAAGCTGACCAAGGACCATGTGGTCATCTCGAACGCTTCCTGCACCACGAACTGCCTCGCCCCCGTGGCGAAGGTGCTTCATGAGGCGGTGGGCATCGAGAAGGGCTTCATGACCACGATCCACTCCTACACCAACGACCAGCCGACGCTGGATCAGATGCACAAGGACCTCTACCGCGCCCGCGCGGCGGCCCTGAACATGATCCCGACCTCGACCGGTGCCGCCAAGGCGGTGGGCCTCGTCCTGCCCGACCTCAACGGCAAGCTCGACGGCTCGTCGATCCGCGTGCCGACCCCGAACGTCTCCGTGGTCGACTTCAAGTTCGTGGCCAAGAAGAACACCACGAAGGAAGAGATCAACGCGGCGATCAAGGCTGCGGCCGACGGCCCGCTGAAGGGCATCCTCGGCTACACCAACCAGCCGAACGTCTCGTCGGACTTCAACCACGACCCGCATTCCTCCGTGTTCCACCTGGACCAGACCAAGGTGATGGAGGGCAACTTCGTGCGCGTGCTGTCCTGGTACGACAACGAATGGGGCTTCTCAAACCGCATGGCGGACACCGCCGTCGCCATGGCGAAGCTCATCTAAGGGAGGCCGCTTCATGACCGCCTTCCGCACGCTCGACCAGGCCGACGTCAAGGGAAAACGCGTTCTCGTCCGGGTCGACCTCAACGTCCCGATGGAGAACGGCCGGGTGACGGACGCGACGCGCATCGAGCGCGTCCTTCCCACCATCCGGGAGATCGCCGACAAGGGCGGAAGGGTGATCCTTCTCGCCCATTTCGGACGCCCGAAAGGGCGCGATCTCAAGGAGTCCCTGAAGCCCGTCGCGGAAGCGGTCTCGAAGCATCTCGGGAAACCGATCGCTTTCGCCGATGACTGCATCGGCGAAAGCGCCGCCCAGGCCGTCGACGCCCTCAAGGACGGCGACGTGCTTCTTCTCGAGAACACCCGCTTCCACGCGGGCGAGGAGAAGAACGATCCGGCCTTCGTCCAGGAACTGGCGAAGCTCGGCGACCTCTACGTCAACGACGCCTTCTCGGCCGCGCATCGCGCCCACGCCTCCACCGAGGGCCTCGCCCGGGCGCTGCCGGCCTATGCGGGCCGCACCATGCAGGCGGAACTCGATGCCCTGACCAAGGGTCTCGAGGCTCCCAAGCGCCCGGTCGTCGCCATCGTGGGCGGCGCCAAGGTTTCGACCAAGATCGACCTTCTCGAAAATCTCGTGGCCAAGGTCGACGCGCTCGTAATCGGCGGCGGCATGGCCAACACCTTCGTCCATGCGATGGGGCTCGGGATCGGCAAGTCGCTGGCCGAGAAGGACCTGGCGGCCACCGCCATGCGCATCATCGAGAAGGCACGCACCTCCAACTGCGCCATCATCCTGCCCGTGGACGGCGTCTGCGCCTACGAGTTCAAGGCGGGCGCCCCCAACCACACCTACGGCATCGACGCGATCCCCGAGGATCAGATGATCCTGGACGTGGGCTCCCAATCGGTCGAGCGCATCTCGGCCGCCATCAACGACGCGGCGACGCTCGTCTGGAACGGCCCGCTCGGCGCCTTCGAGATCGCGCCCTTCGACCAGGGCACGGTCGCGGCCGCCCGCCATGCGGCCCAGCGCACCAAGGAGGGCAAGCTCGTCTCCGTCGCCGGCGGCGGCGATACGGTGGCCGCGCTCAACCACGCTGGCGTCGCGGACGACTTCACCTATGTATCGACGGCAGGCGGCGCCTTCCTCGAATGGCTCGAAGGCAAGTCGCTGCCCGGCGTGGAAGCGCTGAGGGCCTGAAGGACCTTCCCGGCGAGGATATTAACCCTTTCTCGCCCGGGACATGCGGTTCCGGGCCCGTTTAAGCTCAGGTTCAGTTTCGGCGCGTTTAAAACGACCCGCCCAATAAGGAGGACGAGATGGCACGCATCACCATGAGGCAGCTTCTGGATCACGCAGCCGAGCAAGGCTATGGCGTGCCTGCCTTCAACATCAACAACATGGAGCAGGCGCTGGCGATCATGGCGGCGGCCAACGAGGTCGACGCGCCGGTGATCATCCAGGCGAGCCGCGGTGCGCGCTCCTACGCCAACGACGTCATGCTCAAGCACATGATGGACGCGGTGACCGAGATCTATCCGCACATCCCGGTCTGCGTGCATCTCGACCACGGCAACGAGCCCTCTACCTGCATGACGGCGATCCAGGCCGGTTTCACCTCGGTGATGATGGACGGCTCGCTCAAGGCCGACGGCAAGACCCCGGGCGACTGGGACTACAATGTGGGCGTCACCCGGAAGGTGGTGGAGATGGCCCATCTCGGCGGCATCTCGGTGGAAGGCGAGCTCGGCGTGCTCGGCTCCCTGGAAACCGGTGAAGGCGAAGCCGAGGACGGCCATGGGGCCGAGGGAAAGCTGTCGCACGACCAGCTGCTGACGAATCCCGACGAGGCGGTGAAGTTCGTGGCCGAGACCAAGGTCGACGCGCTCGCCATCGCCATGGGCACCTCGCACGGCGCCTACAAGTTCACCCGCAAGCCCGACGGTGCGATCCTCGCCATGCACGTGATCGAGGAGATCCACAAGAAGCTCCCGAACACCCACCTGGTGATGCACGGCTCGTCCTCGGTGCCGCAGGACCTGCAGGACATCATCAACCAGTACGGCGGCCAGATGAAGCCGACCTGGGGCGTGCCGGTGGAAGAGATCCAGCGCGGCATCAAGCACGGCGTGCGCAAGATCAACATCGACACCGACAACCGCATGGCGATGACCGGCCAGATCCGCAAGATCCTGACCGAGAACCCGGGCGAGTTCGATCCGCGCAAGTACCTGAAGCCCGCCATGGAGGCCATGACGAAGCTCTGCAAGCAGCGCCTGCAGGAATTCAACACCGCCGGCCAGGCCTCGAAGATCAAGCGCGTGTTCACGCTTGCCGAGATGGCCAAGCGCTACGCCTCGGGCGAACTCGACCCGACCTTCGGCACCAGCCGTCAGGCGGCGGAGTAAGAAACCCTCCACGTCATCACCGGCCTTGTGCCGGTGATCTCGATCGGAGAGGCCCGGCGCCTCACAGTACCGGGATGGCCGGCACAAGGCCGGCCATGACGGGAACGGCTCAACCGAGATTTCACCGATCAGTCTTTCGCCTTAATCATGATCGACAAGCGGGGCCTCGCAAGATGGCCCCGTTTTCGTTATGGGAACCAGTCTTCCCTTTTTGTGACCTGTGATCCATGGCCGACACTGCCGCCCGCCTCTACCTCATCACCCCCGTCCTGGAGGATTCCTCCTTCGCGCCGCGCCTCGCGGAAGCCTGCGGAGCCGGATCCGTGGCGGCCGTCCTTCTGCGCTTGGCCCCCGCCGACGAGCGGAGCCTGATCAATCTGGTGAAGGCGCTCGCCCCGGCCGCGCAGGAACACGGAGCAGCCGTGCTCGTCTCATCCGACGGCAAGGCGGATCTCGCGAATGTCGCCGCCCGGGGTGGCGCCGACGGTGTCCATGTACCGGGCGATCCGGCCCTCGTGCGCGAGTTGCGCGAGAGACTGAAATCCGAGCGCGCCGTCGGCGTGGGGGCGATCCGCACCAAGGATGACGCCATGACCCTGGGAGAGGCTGGGGCCGATTACCTGCTCTTCGGCGAACCGCGCCCGGACGGCTCCCTGCCGTCCCTGGAAAGCGTGGTGGAGCGCGCCTCCTGGTGGGCCGAGATCTTCGAGACGCCCTGCGTCGCCTATGCCCCGAGCCTCGACGCGGTCGAGCCCCTGGCGGCCACGAACGCCGAATTCGTCGCCCTCGGCGACGCGGTCTGGACCCATGCGGAGGGCCCCGCGGCCGCCGTGAAAGCGGCGGCCGAGATCCTGGAGCGGCAGGAGGCCACGCGCTGATGCGCTCGTCCTGGATCATCGGCGCGGCCTTTCTGGCGGCCTCCGCGACGCTGAGCCATGCAGCGGAGCCCGACCTCGCCTATGGCGCCTATCAGCGCGGCCTCTACCAGACGGCCTTCCGCGAGGCGAACCTGCGGCTTGAGAAGAACGCTAACGACGCCGCCGCCATGACGCTTCTCGGCGAGCTCTACAATCAGGGCCTCGGGGTCGCCATGGACCCGAAGAAGGCCTCCGAGTGGTACCGTCTGGCGGCAGGACGCGGCGACGCCAACGCGCTCGCGTCCCTCGGCCTCATGGCCCTCGACGGGCGCGGCATGCCCAAGAACCCCGCCCAAGGTCGGACCTGGCTCGAACAGGCCGCCGCCAAGGGCAATGCGCTGGCCTCGCATAACCTTGCCCTGCTCCTGCTCACCAGCGGCAACGACGAGGACCTGAAGAAGGCCGTCGAGCTGCTGCGGAAGGCGTCGGCGGCCGAGATCCCCGATGCGCAGCACGCCCTCGGCGTGCTCTACCTCAAAGGCCGGGGCGTGGAGCGGAACTCCACCGAGGCTGCCCGCCTCTTCGAACGCGCGGCCAGCAACGGCAGCTCGGTCGGCGAGGTGGAATACGCGATCCTGCTCTTTAACGGGGATGGTGTACCGGCCAGCGAATCCCAGGCCGCACGCTATTTCCGCCGGGCCGCTGCGAAGGGCAACGCCATCGCCCAGAACCGCCTCGCTCGCCTGCTGGTCGCCGGCCGCGGCGTTCCCGCCAACAAGGTCGATGGGGCGGCCTGGCACATTCTGGCGGCCGCCCAGGGCCTCGCCGATCCCTGGCTCGACCAGGCCTTCAAGGACCTGAGCGCAGAGGACCGCAAGCGCGCCGAAAAGCTCGCGGCCGAACGGCTCGGCATGCGCTGAGCGCATGAGAGTCCACCCTGCGAGGGATCATTCGCGCCGCTGCTCGGTTGACCACCGCTTGACGCGAACCCTCGCGTGGTCCATCGACCACTCTTCATTTCAAAACCGCTCTTTGCCAGGACTTGCCCGATGATCCGTTCGCCCCTCATGACCGTCATGACCGATGCCGTGATGAAGGCTTCGCGCTCGCTCAAGCGCGATTTCGGTGAGGTGGAGAACCTGCAGGTCTCTCGGAAAGGGCCTGGCGACTTCGTTTCCGCGGCCGATCGCAAGGCGGAGAAGATCCTGCGCGAGGCGCTCGAAAAGGCCCGTCCCGGCTACGGCTTCGTCATGGAGGAGCAAGGCGTCGTCGAGGGCACCGACCAGAGCCATCGCTGGCATATCGACCCGCTCGACGGCACCACCAACTTCCTGCACGGCCTGCCCCAATTCGCCATCTCGATCGGCCTGGAGCGCGACGGCCAGATCGTCGCCGGCGTGATCTACGATCCTGCCAAGGACGAGCTCTTCATCTCCGAGAAGGGCAAGGGCGCCTATCTCAACAACCGCCGCATCCGTGTGGCGGCCCGCACCGACGTGCCGGATGCGGTCGTCGCCTGCGGCCTGCCGCATATCGGCAAGGGCGACCACGGCCTCTTCCTGCGCGAATGCGCCGCCGTCATGGGCAATGTGGGCGGCATGCGCCGCTGGGGCGCCGCCGCCCTTGACCTCGCCTACGTGGCCTGCGGGCGCTTCGACGCCTACTGGGAGCGTGGCCTGAACACCTGGGACATCGCCGCCGGGATCCTGATGATCCGCGAGGCGGGCGGCTTCGTGTCCGACGCGGACGGCGGCAGCGACCCCATGGCCAAGGGCTCCGTCGCCTGCGGCAACGAGGTGATGCACCGCGAGCTGCTCAAGCTCCTGAAGAAGGCCAAGGGGTAAGTCCCGGGCCGTTTCCGGCCGATATTTCTGTTCGTCCCGTTGAAGTCGGCCATGGTCGCGCTTGATCCTTCGGACAGGCGCGGTCACATTGGTGCAGCTCCGAAGCACCAATGCACAGGATAACGATGGCGGACCAACCCCTTACCCCACCGCGGATTTATCTGATCCGCATGGCGGTCTTCCTGGTTCTGGCAGGGTTCGTCGCCTTCATCCTCTACCGGCAGATCTGGGCGGCCTTCCAGGCCAATCCGGGCCTGAACGCCCTGATTCTGGGCGTCATGTTCATCGGCATCGTACTGGCCATCCGGCAGCCCTGGCGGCTTTTTCCGGAAGTACGGTGGGTCAATACTCTCCGTCAGACCGAGGAAGGGCTCGTCGCCCCCTCCCCGCCGGTCCTGCTGGCCCCCCTGGCCGCCCTCCTCGGCAACCGGCCCGGCCAAGCCGGCTTTTCCGTCGCGGCGACCCGCTCGGTCCTGGACTCCATCGGGGCCCGCCTCGACGAGAGCCGCGAGATCGTGCGCTATCTCGCGGGCCTCCTGGTTTTCCTGGGCCTCCTCGGCACCTTCTGGGGTCTCATCGACACGGTCGGCTCGGTCGGGCGCATCATCTCGTCGCTGCGCACCGGGCAGGACACCGCCGTTCTCTTCGACGAGCTGAAGAACTCGCTTGCCGGCCCGCTCCAGGGCATGGGCCTGTCCTTCTCCGCATCCCTGTTCGGCCTTGCCGGCTCCCTCGTCCTCGGCTTCCTCGACCTCCAGGCCGGCCAGGCCCAGAGCCGCTTCTACACGGAGCTGGAGGACTGGCTTGCGGTCTCCACCCTGGACACGCCCACCGACACCACCATGCGCCCCGGCACCTCGCACGACCTGACGGTGGCGTTGAACCGGCTCACCGCCGCCGTCAACGATGGCGCAGGCGGCAGGGCCGCGACCCAGGCCATGGCCAACCTGGCCGAGGGTGTCCAGGGCCTCGTCCAGCACATGCGGGCGGAGCAGCAGATGATCCGCGACTGGGTCGAGGCCCAGGCCGCCCGCGAGAAGGAGCTGAAGCAGGTTCTCGACCGCATCTCCCGTGAAAGGCTGCCCTGATGCCGGTGTCGAGCGCGGGAGGACGTCGGCGGGGACGCAGCAGCCAGCTCAATTACTGGCCGGGCTTCGTGGACGCCCTGTCGACCCTGCTTCTGGCCATCATCTTCCTGATCTCGGTCTTCACGGTCGGGCAGTTCTTCCTGTCCCGCGAATTGTCAGGCCGCGACACGGTCCTCGACCGCCTGAATCGGCAGATCGCCGAGTTGACCGACCTTCTCTCCCTGGAGCGCTCGAACCGGCGCACCATCGAGGATACGGTCACGTCCCTGCAGACCACCCTGCGCGCCAACGAGGCCGAGCGGGCGCGCCTCCAGGGCCTCCTCGACAGCGGCGGCGCCGCACAGGCCCAGGCGCAGGAGCTGGGCACGCAGCTCGAAACCGAGCGTCAGGCCACCGGCCGGGCCATGAGCCAGGTCGAGATCCTCAACCAGCAGATCGCCGCCATGCGCCGCCAGCTCGCGGCCCTGGAGGAGGCCCTCGCGGCCTCCGAGAACCGGGACAAGGAAAGCCAGGCCCGCATCGCCGATCTCGGCAGCCGCCTCAATGTGGCCCTGGCCCAGCGGGTGCAGGAGCTGGCGCGCTACCGGTCCGATTTCTTCGGGCGCCTGCGGCAGATCCTCGGCAACCGGCCGGACGTGCGCATCGTCGGCGACCGCTTCGTGTTCCAGTCCGAAGTTCTCTTCCCGGCCGGCCAGGCGACCCTGCGCCCGGAGGCCTCCGGCGAGATCGACCGCATCGCCTCCGCATTGATCGAGCTGGAGCGTCAGGTGCCGCCGGATATTCCCTGGGTGATTCGCGTCGACGGCCACACCGACCAGCGCCCCATCGCGACGTCGCAATTCCCGTCCAACTGGGCCCTGTCGTCGGCCCGCGCCATCGCGGTGGTCCAGGCCCTGATCGCCCGTGGCGTCCAGCCCCAGCACCTCGTCGCCGCCGGCTTCGGCGAGTTCCAGCCCCTCGACAACGGCAACACGGAAGAGGCTTACGCCCGCAACCGGCGCATCGAGCTGAAGCTGACGGAGCGGTGATCTACGCGAAGCGATCGGTCGCCGCGACGATGCTCTCCGTCATGCCGGGATCGCGTGCATCGTGCCCGGCTTCGCCCACGACGATCAGTTCGCTGCCCGGCCAGTGTCGCTGGAGATTCCAGGGCGTGACGAGCGGACCGCCGATGTCGAGCCTGCCATGAATGAGGATGCCGGGAATGCCCGCGAGGCGGTTCGCGTTCCGCATCAGGACACCATCCTCAAGCCAAGCCCTGTTCCGCCAGTAATGGGTGACGAGCCGCGCGAAGCCTAACCGAAACGCTGGATCCTGGTATCGCGGGTGAGGCTTGTGGGCGGGATGCACGGCCACGATGGCCATTTCCCAATCGCACCAATCCTGCGCGGCCTTCTCGTGGATTGCGGCGTCCGGATGCATGAGGAGACGGTGATAGGCCTCGACCAAGCTTCCATCCGGGTACGGCTCGGGCACGCCAGCCCTGAATCGGCTCCAGGCCTCGGGGAAGAAGGCTCCGACACCTTGGGTGATCCACGCGATTTCCGAATCCGTCGTGGTCGCGATGCTGAACAGGGCCATCTCGGTCACGCGCTCGGGATATTCCTCTGCATAGGCGAGTGCCAGGGTCGAGCCCCACGAGCCGCCCAGCACCAGCCATCGCTCGATTCCGAGATGCTGCCGCAGGCGTTCGATATCGGCGACGAGATGAGGCGTGGTGTTGGTAGAGAGGTCGATGCCGGGATTGCTGGCATGCGGGGTGCTGCGCCCGCTCCCGCGCTGATCGAAGAGCACAATGCGGTAGGCGCCCGGGTCGAAATACCGCCGCGCATTTACCGTGCAGCCGGACCCTGGCCCTCCATGCAGCACCAGAGCAGGCTTCCCCGCAGGATTGCCGCAGGTTTCCCAATAAACGCGGTGACCGTCGCCCACATCGAGCATGCCGGAGTCATAGGGATCAATAGGAGAATAGAGGTCGGGCATGGGCCATGCTTACCATGCCGGCACCGCCATGCCAGGCATGATGCAAGGGTAATCACTGCGTCTTCCGCCTACCCCTTCCCCAAAGCCTGGGCGACGTCCTGGACCTGATCGCCGACGCGGCGGATGGTCTCCACCACCTGCGGGCGCGGGACGTTCCAGCGGTCGGACCAGTACTGGAGATCCCACGGCTCGAGGATGTTGATCCGGGTCGAGTCCTGCGGATGTCTCCTGCTGACGCCCATGCCTGCGTTCCCGGCCAATCCCAAGCGTGCCTTCGGTCCGACGCAACGGTTTCGGGTCCCATGGGCAGGTCAGATGGGAAGGACAAGCCGGATGTCAGCCCATGCCCGTGCATCAATTTGAGGCAGCGCCTATTCGGCCGCCTCGTGATGCCCGTGCGCGCTCGTGAACTGGAGGCGGGCGAGACGCGCGTAGAGGCCACCCTGGGCGAGAAGGGTCTCGTGGGTGCCCTCTTCGACGATCACGCCCTTGTCCATGACCAGGATACGGTCGGCAGACCGGACCGTGGCGAGGCGGTGGGCGATGACCAGGGTGGTGCGTCCTTCCATCAGCCGGTCGAGGGCCGTCTGGACCTTGCGCTCGCTCTCCGCGTCGAGCGCCGAGGTCGCTTCGTCGAGGAGCAGGATCGGGGCGTCCTTCAGGATCGCCCGGGCAATGGCCAGACGCTGGCGCTGGCCGCCCGAGAGGGTCACGCCGCGCTCGCCGATCATCGTCCGGTAGCCTTCCGGAAGAGCCTGGATGAAGCCGTCGGCGGAGGCGAGTTCGGCGGCGCGGAAAACCTCGTCCTCCGTGGCCTCGGGGCGGCCGTAGCGGATGTTGTCGAGGACGGAGGCGGCGAAGATCGTCGGCTCCTGCGGCACGAGGGCCATCCGGGCCCGCAGGGCGGCGGGATCGGCCTCGTGGACCGCGACCCCGTCGACCCGGATCGTGCCGCTCTGCGGATCGTAGAAGCGCAGCAGCAATTGCAGGATCGTGCTCTTGCCCGCCCCCGAAGGCCCGACGATGGCGACCCGCTCGCCGGATTTCACCGCAAAGCTCAGGCCGTGGATCGCGCGCTGGTCGGCGCGGGTCGGATAGGCGAAATGCACGTCCTCGAACGCGACGGTGCCGAGCGGCGGCTCCGGCAGGGGCTTCGGGTTCTGCGGCCTCTCGACGGCGGGCTTCGCCGCGAGGATCTCGCCGAGGCGCTCCGCCGCGCCGGCTGCCTGGGCAAGCTCGCCGTAGACCTCCGAGAGCTGGCCGAGGGAGCTTGCGGCGAAGACCGCATAGAGCACGAATTGCGACAGGCGCCCGCCCGTCATCTGCCCGGCCAGCACATCCTGCGCGCCGTACCAAAGGACGCCGACCACGCTGGCAGACACCAGGAAGATGCCGGCACCGGTCAGGAAGGCCCGCATTGTGGTGGAGAGCCTGGCCGCATCGAAGGCCTCCTCGGCGGCGGCCGTGAAGCGGGCGGCGGTGAGGCTTTCCATGCCGAAGGCCTGCATGGTCCGCACGGCCCCGATGGCCTCCGCCGCATAGGCCGATGCGTCGGCGAGCCGGTCCTGTGCCGCCCGCGAGCGCCGCCGCACGGCGCGCCCGGAGAAGACCAGGGGCAGGACGATGACCGGGATGGCGAGAAGAACGAGCGCCGAGAGCTTCGGGCTCGTGATGATCATCAGGGCGGTGGCGCCCAGGAAAAGGAAGAGATTGCGCAGGGCGATCGAGATGCTGACCCCGAAGGCCGCCTTGACCTGGGTGGTGTCGGCCGTGAGCCTGGAGACGATCTCGCCGCTCTTGGTCTGGTCGAAGAAGGCGGGATCGAGGGAGGTCAGGTGCCGGAATACGGCGGCGCGCAGATCGGCCACCACCCGCTCGCCGAGAGTGATGACGCAGTAATAGCGAAGGGCGCTGGCCAGGGCGAGGACGCCCACCACCACGACCAGGAGGGCGAAATAGGCGCCGATATAGGCGCGGCCCTCGTCCGAGAAGCCGAAATCGATGACCCGCCGCACCGCGATCGGCACGACGAGCGTGGCGCCGGAGGCTGCGGCGAGCGCCGCCAGCGCCGCCGCGATCCGTCCCTTATAGGCCAGGCCATAGGGGATGAGCGGCTTCAGGGCGCTGAGCGCAGCCTTGGGGCGGGTCTGCCCTTGGGAATGATCGGCCATGACACCTTGCGTTTTACGGAATCGCCACACGGGGCGGTTTAGCACCTTTGCCCCGGCTTGTTTCAAGGTCTTAAGTGAGGTATAGGCGCGCATTCATCAATTCAGGCTCGATCTCAACATTGCGGGCTGACCAGGTCTGGCTGGCCGCAACAAGGACTATGGCAATGGCGCGCAAAGAAACCGATCACCCCGATTACCACTTCATCAAAGTGGTCATGACCAACGGCACCGAGTACACGACCCGCTCGACCTACGGCAAAGAGGGCGACACCCTCAACCTCGACATCGATCCGAACACCCACCCGGCTTGGACCGGCGGTACGCAGCAGCTGCTCGATCGCGGCGGCCGCGTGTCGCGCTTCAACTCGAAGTTCGGTGGCTTGGGCCTCGGCGCGAAGAAGTAATCCGCGTCCCTCCGACCGGAATCGAAAAGCCCCGCTTCGGCGGGGCTTTTTCTTTGGCGGTTTTGTCCGAAGGCTGCTTCAGGCGGCCTCCCTGACAGGGGACTCGTCGGTCGCCTTCAGGGTGCGGACCTCGCGCAGGAGCTCCCGGTTCAGGAGTTCCAGCGAGCGCAGGCGCTGCTCCATCTCGTCGATGGTGCGGTTGCCCGTGTTCTGTAGCAGGAACACCATCAGGAAGGTGCAGATCGTGGTGCCGGTGTTGATCACGAGCTGCCACGTATCGGAGAACTGGAAGACGGGGCCGGAAATGGCCCAAACGGCCACGAGAAGGCAGGCCGCCATGAAGGCATAGGGGCTGCCCAGGTTGTCGGAAATCCACTCGGACAGGATTTCGAAACGGTTCGTGATGAACTTTTTCATGGAACTCTCCTCGCGACCAGCCGCCACGGGCCCGATCACAGGAGAGCTGAGCGATCAGTCTTCTGCGCGGACCCGAGACGGCATGGTCTTTCGACTGTCGCTTGACATGGGTTGCATATCCTTAGGTTGACGGCACAAGAGCGGCCGACACGTTAGGTGTAGTCCCTCAGGCAAGGGATTCAACCCTTCAAGGAGGCGTTAGTGCCGGGTGCGGCAACGTAGCCGATCCTCCCGCCTACTCTACCGCCCCGAAGGCCCGCTGCAGCATCCCGAGCTGGGCGGCGACCGGGTTCGATGCCGGGGGACGGGGAGCCTCCTCGGCCTCGGTGATGAGGCGCTCGAGATGCAGGATCCGGGCGTGAAGCCGGGTCGCGAGACCCATCAGCTCCCGCAGGCGGACGGGAAGCCCCTCATATTCCGCGATGGTGGTCGCAGTGTCCTGCGAGTTCAGGCGAACACGGTTCTTTTCCAGCTGCGCCTGATCGGCCGTGATCTCTCCTTCCGCAACGGCGCGCTGGAGCAGAAGCCATGACGCGACCTGCATGAGGCGGGTCGTGAGACGCATGCTCTCGCTGGCATAGACGAGGCTCGCCTGGCGCGGCAGGTGGCGGGATTCCTCCCGACCCGGGCCGTCGAGATAGGCAGCCGTTTCCTCGATGAGCTCCATGCCCTCCTGGAAGAGCGCCTTGAAGGCCTCGGACCCCACGAAGCTCTGCCCGAACCGGACAGGATCGACATCGAGCTGGATCACGTCGGGTTCGTTCACGCACATCTCCCAAAAAACTGCCTCCCGCTCCTTGCGGGCGGCAGGTACGAACTGTTGAGATGAGTATAGGACGGACTGATCGGGCTTGCCTCGGTAACCTCTTCTTAAGGTTAAGGCGGCGCCTCGTCGGGACAAGTGGGCCCGATTTCGCTTCCGAGAACGCGCTCGGCGAAGAGCGCCGCGTCGACTCCATAAAAATCGAGCCGCACGGAGCGGCTCTTGAAGTCTAACAGGGAAGCGTCGAACAGAGTGGGCTTCAAAGCCACTCGGCATCCAGGAAGGGTCCCGGATGCCTTTACGTCTATCCGGGAATGGTTAATGCGCCGTTAAGGACGTTCCTTTATTACAGCGGCGTTAGCCCTGCCCCAGCTTGAAGAAGGCGCTCGCCGCCGCGCGGGAGTTTTCCTTCCGGTCCCTCGCCTCCTTGATGCGGGCGATCTCCTGCTCCAGCACTTCGACGCGCTCGTCGAGTTCGTCGATGGAGAGCATCGAGAGATCCTGGCCGATCTCGTGCCCTTTCATGATCTGGCGCGGTTCATCGGCGAAGGGATCGAGGGCCATGGCATTCTCCTCTTCAACGGTTGGTCATTCGGTCAATCTGGCATGTATTCCTTGCCAACGAAGCCTATATCCCGGGAGATTGTTGACCAAAGGAGGGAAAAATGGGGCAGATCCCGGAGATGATGCGCGCCGTCATTGCCGAGGGAAGCGGAGGACCGGAGGTTCTCAAGGTGGTCCAGCGCCCCGTTCCCAAGCCCAAGGAGGGCGAAATCCTGGTGCGCGTGAAGGCCGCGGGCGTGAACCGCCCCGACGTGATCCAGCGCCAGGGCGGCTACCCGCCTCCTCCCGGGGCTCCCGATATCCTCGGGCTCGAAATCGCGGGCGAAGTGGCGGCCACGGGGCCGAACGCCGCCCGATTTTCGGTCGGCGAACCCGTCATGGCCCTGGTGCCGGGCGGAGGCTATGCGGACTATGCCGTGGTCCACGAGAGCAATGTCCTTCCTATCCCCCCGGGCCTCTCGTTCGAGGAGGCGGGCGCCATCCCGGAGACCTTTTTCACCGTCTGGACCAACGTGTTCGACCGGGGCCGCCTGCGATCGGGCGAGACGCTCCTGGTCCATGGGGGAACCTCCGGCATCGGCACCACGGCGATCCAGCTTGCCAAGGCGTTCGGCGCCACGGTCATCGCCACGGCCGGCAGCCGGGACAAATGCGATGCCTGCCTGCGCCTCGGCGCCGATGTGGCGATCAACTACCGGAACCAGGACTTCGTGACCGCCGCCAAGGAGGCCACGGGCGGCCGGGGCGTGGACGTGATCCTCGACATGGTCGGTGGCGACTACATTTCGCGCAATTACGAGGCGGCCGCCCAGGATGGCCGGATCGTGCAGATCGCCTTCCTCCAAGGCCCCAAGGCCGAGGTCGATTTCCGCCGCCTGATGGTCAAGCGCCTCACCCATACGGGTTCGACCCTGCGTCCGCGCTCACCGGCCGAAAAGGCCGACATCGCCGAGGCTCTCGAGGAGAAGGTCTGGCCGCTCCTGGCGCAGGGGCGGTGCAGGCCGGTCATGGATTCCACCTTCGCCTTCGAGGACGTGGCGAAGGCCCATGGCCGCATGGATGGAGGCGAGCATATCGGGAAGATCGTTCTCACCCTTTAAAATTTGCAACAGACCGGCACGATCCCTATAATCATCTCGTTTCCCTCACATCGTGAGACGAGATGCTCCGGTCCGGACCGGTTCGGAGCGCGAGAGAGTTTTGCCGTGCGGCGCCGACGATCCGGCGCCCGGCCTGAAGGAGGTTCACGTAGATGTCCCAGGGACCGTTGATGCCGAAGGCGACAGCCGTCTGGCTCGTCGAGAATACATCGCTGTCGTTCGACCAGATCGCCGATTTCTGCAAGCTGCACCCGCTCGAGGTGAAGGGCATCGCGGACGGCGAGGTCGCGGCCGGCATCAAGGGGCTCGACCCGGTGACCACGGGCCAGCTGACCCGCGAAGAGATCGAGAAGGCCCAGAAGGACCCGAACCATCATCTCCGGCTCGCCGAGTCGCGGGTGAAGCTGCCCGAGCAGAAGCGGGTCAAGAAGGGGCCGCGCTACACCCCCGTGTCCCGCCGCCATGACCGCCCGAACGCGATCCTCTGGCTCGTGCGCAACCATCCCGAACTGAAGGACGCGCAGATCATGCGTCTGGTGGGCACCACCAAGACGACGATCCAGCAGGTCCGCGAGCGCACCCACTGGAACTCGGCCAGCCTCTCGCCCATGGACCCGGTGACGCTGGGTCTGTGCTCGCAGATCGACCTCGACTTCGAGGTGCAGCGCGCCGCCAAGGACCGCCCGCATGTCGAGGCCCAGGACCATGGCGGCACCCTGATGCCGGCGGAGGTCTCCACGGCCCCCGAGCGGGTCGACCCCTTCGCCGACATGAGCCGCCCGAAGCCGGCCCAGGAAGAGAACATCGACGTCAACTCGGTCTTCGCCAAGCTCAAGCAGCTCAAGCGCGACGAGGACGAAGACGAGGAATAAGCTTCCTCAAGCACAAAGGCCCGGATCACTCCGGGCCTTTTTCTTTTCGGACGCCTATCCTTGCCGTTTCGGCTGCCTTCGGCGCGGCTTTGCCGGCCTGTTCCGGTTGAGCTCGAAGCTTGCCTTCGCACCGACGGCATCCGTTCGCGCTGCCTTGCGCAGATCCTTGGCCGCGCGATGGACCAGCGCTTTTTCATCGTCTCCAAGCGCTTGTGCCAGCATGGCTTCGAAACGGCCCTGCTCGTCCTCTTTCTCTTCCGCCATCCGTCAGACCTCCTACCCGGGCAATCCCCTCGCCCGCAGCGCGTCCCCGATCTCGGACAGAATCATGGGATCGTCGATGGTGGCGGGCGTCGACCAAGTGTCGCCGTCGGCAATCTTCTTCATGGTGCCGCGCAGGATCTTGCCGGAGCGGGTCTTGGGCAGGCGCGCGACGGTGATCGCGAGCTTGAAGGCGGCCACGGGGCCGATCCTGTCGCGCACCAGGGCCACGAGTTCGGCCTCGATGGTCTCCGGCGGCCGGTCGATGCCCGATTTGAGCACCACGAAGCCGCACGGCACCTCGCCCTTGAGCGCGTCCTTCACGCCGATCACGGCGCATTCCGCCACCGCCGGATGGGAGGCCAGCACCTCCTCCATGCCGCCTGTGGACAGGCGATGGCCCGCGACGTTGATGATGTCGTCGGTCCGGCCCATGACCCAGATATAGCCGTCCTCGTCGAGATAGCCCGCATCCGAGGTGTTGTAGTAGCCGGGATAGACCGAGAGATAGGATTCCCGGAACCGCTCGTCCGCCTGCCACAGGGTCGGCAGGGCGCCGGGCGGCAGGGGCAGCTTGATGACGATCGCCCCCATCGTGTTGGGAGCGACGGGCTTGCCGCCCTCGTCGAGCACTTCGAGGACGTATCCAGGCATCGGCACCGTGGGCGAGCCGTGCTTGACGGGCAGCGCACCCAGGCCCAGGGGGTTGCCCGCGACGGGCCAGCCGGTCTCCGTCTGCCACCAGTGGTCGATCACCGGCACCTGCAGGATGTCCTCGGCCCATTTGACCGTGTCGGGATCGGCCCGCTCGCCCGCCAGGAACAGGGCGCGGAACGAGGAGAGGTCGTATTTCCGCAGGAGCTCAGCCTTCGGATCCTCCTTCTTGATGGCGCGGAAGGCCGTGGGCGCGGTGAACAGGGTCACGACCCCGTGGTCGGAGATCACCCGCCAATAGGCGCCCGCATCGGGCGTTCCCACCGGCTTGCCCTCGTAGAGAACGGCCGTGCAGCCGTGCAGCAGCGGCCCGTAGACGATGTAGGAATGGCCGACCACCCAGCCCACGTCGGACGCGGCCCAGAACACCTCGCCGGGCTTCACGCCGAAGAAATGCTCCATGGACCATTTGAGCGCGACCATGTGGCCGCCGTTGTCGCGCACCACGCCCTTGGGGATGCCGGTCGTGCCGGAGGTGTAGAGGACGTAGAGCGGATCAGTGGCCGCCACCGGAACGCATTCCGCCCTGCGGTCCTCGACCTTCGCTTCAGCGACGGCGTCCGCCCAATCCCGGTCGCGGCCCTCAACAAGGGCGCAGGCGAGCTGCGGCCGCTGGAACACGAGACAGGCCTCCGGCTTGAAGGAGGAGAGCGCGATCGCCTCGTCCAGCAATGGCTTGTAGGGGATGACGCGAGCGCCCTCGATGCCGCAGGAGGCGGAGAGAATGACCTTCGGCTTCGCGTCGTCGATGCGGGTCGCCAGCTCCTTGGCGGCAAAGCCGCCGAAGACCACCGAATGGATCGCCCCGATCCGGGCGCAGGCCAGCATGGCGAAGCTCGTCTCCGGGATCATCGGCATGTAGATGACGACGCGATCTCCCTTCGTGACGCCCATGTCCTGCAGCACGGCCGCGAGCGTCGCCACCTCGTCCCGCAATTCCGCGTAGGTAATGCTACGCTTCGTCCCGGTGACCGGGCTGTCGTAGATGATCGCCGCCTGGCCGCCTCGAGTTGCCACGTGGCGGTCGACGGCGTTGTAGCAGGTGTTGCACTCGGCCCCGACGAACCAGCGGCCGTAGATGCCGGCGTCGCGGTCGAACACCGTCTCGGCCGGTCTGATCCAATCGATCTCCCGCGCTGCCCGTTCCCAGAAGCCGGCCGGATCGGCCATCCAGCCGGCATAGACCTCATGATAGCGGCTCTGGGTGGATGGCATGGCGTTCCCCCTTGCGTTCTCTGCATGAGACTTCAAGCGCCTGCTGTGGTAGCAGGCCTCTAAGCCGTGGTCAGGGGCGACTTTCGGTGAGTCGACTTTCGGCGAGCGTTGTCGTGATTACCGATCCTCTCTTCTATGCCGCCGCCGTTCCTGCAGTGATCCTGCTCGGACTGGCCAAGGGCGGATTTTCGGGCCTTGGCGCCCTCTCGCTGCCTCTGATGGCCCTGGTGGTTTCGCCCGTGCAGGCAGCCGCCATCACCTTGCCGATCCTGATCGTGCAGGACGTGGTGTCGGTCTGGGCCTATCGGCACACCTGGGACCGCCGCAACGTGGTGATCATGCTCCTGGGGGCCATCTCGGGGATTGTGACGGGTTATCTCCTGGCCGCCCAGGTGTCCGATGCGGCCGTCAAGCTGGCCGTCGGAGTGATATCCGTAGCCTTCGCCGTTCGCCGCATGATCGTGGAGCGCCGCGCAACGCCGCCGAAGCCTGCTCCGGCCGACGTGCCGCGCGGTATCTTCTGGGGCTGGGTCACGGGTTTCACCAGCATGGTCGCCCACGCGGGCGGGCCGCCCTTCCAGATCTACGTCATGCCCCAGCGTCTTCCGCGGGACATCTTCGTCGGCACGGGGGCCATCCTCTTCGCGCTGATCAACTGGATCAAGGTGCCGCCCTATCTGGCGCTCGGGCAGTTCACGGCCGAGAACATGACGACGGCGGGCGCCCTCTTCCCGGTGGCGATCGCGTCCACCTGGGCCGGCGTCCTGCTCGTGCGGCGCGTCTCGGGGCAGGCGTTCTATACGGCGGTCTACGTCCTGCTGATCCTCGTCGGCGCCAAGCTCATCTATGACGGCGCGTTGGCGTATCTGTAGGACACCCACGAAAAAGCCGCCGCTCCTTGGGGAAGCGACGGCTTCTTCGGTTTGGAAATATTGAGGGATTGGGTGGCTAGTGCACCACCGATTCGGACGTTCTTAGCCTTGTGATCTCGTCCTTGAGCTGAAGCTTCTTCCGCTTGAGCTCTGCCAGCCTCATGTCATCCGCCGACGGTCTGTTGAGGGTATCCTGGATTTCGCGCTCGAGGGCCCGATGCTTCCGTTCCAGTTCCGTCAGGTGATTCTGCAGCGGCATGTCAGTTCCTCCTATTCGATCTACTGACGGGGAACATTGTGGCAGACAGAGTGTGGCGAGTCGAAGGCGAAATTCAAAGATTCGAGAGTAGAAGATGCTCCAGCTATCTTGCTCTCCAAGGGGCCCGAGAGCATACTTCCGCCCCATCGTGGCCCGGCTGCCGAAACAGCCTGGCATCTAGCGCATCGTGCGGAAAAGTGGGCCCGGTTTCCGTAGCCTGCGATGCGCCGCTTAAGGGATTGAGCATCGGATCGATCCCAAAAGTGGAATCCACTTTTGGGTCCGAGGTTCTAGGTATTTTCAATGATCGACTTGGCTGAACTGGAAGCGGAATTGGCCCGTCTGAAGCAGGAGCACCGAGATCTCGACATGGCCATCGACGCCCTGGAGAGCATGGTCGCCGGGGACCAGCTCCAGGTCCAGCGCCTGAAGAAGCGCAAGCTTGCCCTGAAAGATCAGATCATCCGGCTCGAAGATCAGCTGACCCCCGACATCATTGCCTGAGAATCATAGTCCTTTTCGGGAACGCCCTTGCCTGCCCGAGACGGCTTCGCTATTCCCGCTGGACAAGTTAAGGCCCTGAAGCCGGAGCCACACCATGGCGCGTCCCCCTATTGCCATCATCATGGGCAGCCAGTCCGACTGGGCCACCATGCGCCACGCGGCCGAGACGCTCGATGCCCTGGGCGTTCCTTATGACACCCGCATCGTCTCCGCGCACCGCACGCCGGACCGGCTCGTGGCCTTCGCCAAGGGAGCCAGGGCGGAAGGCTTTCAGGTCATCATCGCGGGAGCCGGAGGAGCCGCCCACCTGCCCGGCATGACCGCCGCTATGACCCCCCTGCCCGTCTTCGGCGTGCCGGTGGAATCGAAGGCTCTCTCCGGCCAGGACAGTCTGCTCTCCATCGTACAGATGCCTGCCGGCATTCCGGTGGGCACGCTCGCGATCGGGCGCGCGGGCGCGGTGAATGCCGCCCTGCTCGCGGCCGCCGTTCTGGCCCTGCACGATCCCGCCCTCAGCCAGCGCCTCGATGAATGGCGGAAGCGCCAGAGCGAGAGCGTGGCCGAGCGCCCCTCCAACGAAGGCTGAAAGAAACCCATGATCCGTCCCGGCTGCACCCTCGGCATTCTCGGCGGCGGCCAGCTCGGCCGCATGATCGCCATGGCGGCGGCGCAGCTCGGCCTGAAAACCCATATCTACGCGCCGGAGGAGAACAGCCCGGCCTTCGAGGTAGCGACCGAGTACACCATCGCGGCCTATGAAGACGAGGCGAACCTGGTGCGCTTCGCCAAGGCCGTGGATGTGGTGACCTACGAGTTCGAGAACGTGCCGAGCGAGACGGCCGCGATCCTGAGCTCCCACGCGCTGCTCGCCCCCAACGCGCAGGCCTTGGCCGTGTCGCAGGACCGGTTTCTCGAAAAGAGCTTCATCGCAGGCCTCGAAATCGCGGTCGCGCCTTTCGCACCCGTGTCCAGCGAAGCCGAGCTGGCGGAGGCCGTCGAACGCATCGGCCGGCCCGCCGTGCTCAAGACCCGCCGCTTCGGCTACGACGGCAAGGGACAGGTGAAGATCACGTCCGATACCGATCCCGTCGCGGCCTGGGAGGAGATCGGACGCGCCGCCTCCATCCTGGAGGGCTTCGTGCCCTTCGAGCGGGAAGTCTCCGTGGTGGCCGCCCGCACCGCTGCGGGCGCGTTCGCGGCCTATGACCTGTGCGCCAACGAGCATCGCAATCACATCCTGGACACCACCCGGGTGCCGGCCGGGGTCTCGCCGCAAACGGAGGAGCAGGCCTTCCGCATCGCCCGCTCCATTGCGGAAGCCCTGGACTACGTGGGCGTGCTCGCGGTCGAACTGTTTCTGGTCACCGAGGACGGCTCCGAGCGCCTCGTGGTGAACGAGATCGCCCCTCGGGTGCACAATTCCGGCCATTGGACGCACGGCGGCGCCACGACCTCGCAGTTCGAGCAGCATGTGAGGGCGGTCTGCGGCTGGCCCCTGGGCGACGCCGCCCGCCTCGGCCGGGTCGAGATGAAGAACCTGATCGGGCACGATGCGGATGCCTGGGAGGAAATCCTGGCCGAGCCGGGAGCACATCTGCACCTCTACGGCAAGACCGAAGCCCGCGCGGGCCGCAAGATGGGACACGTCACCCGGGTAGTCCCGGAACGGGGCTGAACCTTTCCGGATCGGGGCCGTTGAACTCCTGGGCCGGCGCTTTTCTTGAGAAGCAACCCTGGACAGGCAAGGCTTCTTCTGGTATCGACGCCGACCAGATAGAGGTGCGCATGACGCGCCTCATTGTTTTTTTGTCACAATCGAAACGGTTCAAAAACGAGGAATTCGCGTGCAGGTTCTTGTCCGGGATAACAACGTCGATCAGGCGCTCCGCGCTCTCAAGAAGAAGATGCAGCGTGAGGGCATCTTCCGCGAGATGAAGCTCCGCGGTCACTACGAGAAGCCGTCTGAGAAGAAGGCCCGCGAGAAGGCTGAGGCCGTTCGCCGCGCTCGCAAGCTGATCCGCAAGCGCATGCAGCGCGAAGGCCTGCTGCCTTCGAAGCCCCGTCCGACCCGCTAAGCTCTCCGAGCAGGTCTGAAAAGGCCTAGCCGATCGGTTGTGAACCAGCGCCCTTCGCGAAAGCGGGGCGCTGTTTGCATGTCTGGGGTACGTCTTTCCAGAGCAGTAGCGAACTAAGTTGCAATTCCTATTGCGTTGTGGCCTTTTTGATGCCTTGTTTCGCGGCTGTTAAGGATTTCCCGCCAGAGTGCCGCTTCCTGGTACTGTGAGTAAATAAGCTGGAGACGAACGTGTTCGCCCCATCGATTCGCCGTTTTGCCCCCCTGAGCCTGACCGTCGTCGCCCTCGGCCTGTCCGCCTGCAGCACCGTGGGCGGAGGTCCTACCCAGCGCATCGCCGTGGTGGAGGAAGACACGCAGGGCACGAGCACGGTCAACATCTCCTCCCTGTCGGACGTGATTCAGCGCAACCCGAACGACCCGAGCGCCTACAACACCCGCGGCGCCGCCTATGCCCGCGTGGGCAATTACAGCAGCGCCATCGCGGACTTCACCAAGGCGGTGCAGCTCGACCCGAATTACGCGCCGGCCTATACCAACCGCGCGCTCGCGCTGCGGCAGACGAGCCGTAACGACCAGGCGCTCTCCGACTTCACGCGCTCGATCCAGGCGGATCCGAATTACGGCCCGGCCTATATCGGCCGCGCCAACCTCTACCGCGCCCAGAACCAGTATCAGGAAGCGCTCGCCGACCTGAACATGGCGACCCGCCTGCTGCCCGAATCGGCCGAAGCGCTCCATTCGCGCGGCCTGCTCTACCAGCGCCAGGGCATGCACCAGCAGGCGATCCTGGACTTCGACGCCACCATCGACCGCAATCCCTTCGTGGGCGCTCCCTACGCGGCCCGCGGCCAGAGCTTCGTGGCGACGAACCAGTTCGATAAGGCCATCGAGGACTTCAACGCGGCCCTCAACGTCGACAACAAGGACGCCAATTCCTGGGCGTGGCGCGGCGTGGCCCTCGAGCGCAAGGGCGACCGGAGCCAGGCCCTTGAGAGTTATCAGCGCGCGCTGGCCCTCGACAGCAGCAACAGCGTCGCCCGCCAGGGCAGCTCCAAGCTCCAGGGCGGCGTCGCGGGCCTGTTCCGCTCGTAAGAGCTTCCGGAGGGAGGCGGCATGAACCCCGCCGCTCCCCTGCGCACCATCGCCGATATAGAGCATCTTCTCGAAGCTCATGCGGACCTGCATGCGCTTCTTTCGCATGTGGACAGCCTCGGGCTTCCCGATGGCTGGATCGGCGCCGGCTTCATCCGTAATGCCGTCTGGGATGTGCTGCACGGGCGTGCCATCGACATCTCCCGTCTCAATGACGTGGACGTGGTTTTCCTGGACCCTGCCGATGTGAGCAAGGAACGGAACGCGATTCTCGAAGCCCGGCTCCGAAGCCTTGCTCCGGACGTGACTTGGCAGGTGAGAAACCAGGCACGCATGCACCAGCCCAACGGGGACGCGCCTTACCGGAGCACATGCGACGCAATTGCCTGCTGGCCGGAGACCGCCACTGCG
This sequence comes from Microvirga lotononidis, assembly GCF_034627025.1. NCBI lineage: Bacteria > Pseudomonadati > Pseudomonadota > Alphaproteobacteria > Hyphomicrobiales > Methylobacteriaceae > Microvirga > Microvirga lotononidis. The sequence continues at coordinate 1,096,631 of NZ_CP141048.1, forward strand.
ATCGCGGCGCGATCGGTCGATGGGAAAATCGAGGTGATGGCGCCGCACGGAATCCAGGATCCTCTGAACCTGATCGTGAGACCGACGCCGGCCTTTGCGCACAAGATGGCCGTCTATCGCGAGCGAGTTGCGAGCAAGGACTGGCCCGCCCGCTGGCCTGGGTTGAATGTGATCACGACCTGGGACGAGGCCTATCCCGATCCTCAGAGTTCCTTCGACAGGATCGAAACGTAAGGCTCGAAGCCAAAGGCGCGGTAGGTGCGCTCGGCCCGCTCATTGGCCGCGAGAACGCCGATGAAGAGGCGCTTGAGCCCTGCCTCCCGGGTCAGGCGCTCGGCTTCCTTCAGGAACATCTGGCCGATCCCGCGCCCGCGCCAGTCGCCGTGCACGATCAGGTCCGTCACCGTGCCGTGATTGCGGAAACCGTCGGCCACATAGGCGGCATCCTGGTCGAGCGAGAAGCCCATGGCGCCGACAGTCACCCCGTCCGCCACCGCCAGGACGATCCGGCCGTTGCGTCGGGACAGGCGCTGAATCAGCTCGTCGTAATATTCCGCCGCAGCCCCATAGTCCCGCCGCCGGTCGCCCACGAGATCGGCCTCGAAGACATTGAGCTGGTGGATCAGCTCGATGACGGCATCCCGGTCGGCCGGGAGGGCGGTGCGAAGGGTGATGGGAGCCATGGAATGTTTCCAGACAAAAGACGGCTCCTTAAATCAGTTTTTCGCCAGGACGTCATGCCCACTCTTGTCACGACCGTCTCCGGACGTGATCCGGCATCAGTCCCGGCCATCCCGATCCGGCGAACCGCCGCGCTTCAATCAAACGGGATCAGCGGCGCAAGGCCGGTGACGACGAAGGTCGAGAAACGAAATGCCCGGCGCGAGGCCGGGCATGAAACGCTCGATGATCGACGGATCAGAGATTCTTCAGGATCTCGTCCACGACCTTCTTGGCATCGCCGAAGAGCATCATGGTGTTGTCGCGGAAGAACAGCTCGTTCTCGACGCCGGCATAGCCGGAGCCCATGCCTCGCTTGATGAACAACACGGTCTTGGCGCGCTCCACGTCGAGGATCGGCATGCCGAAGATCGGCGAGGACGGATCGGTCTTGGCGGCCGGGTTCGTTACGTCATTGGCGCCGATGACGAAGGCGACGTCGGCCTGCGCGAACTCGCCGTTGATGTCCTCGAGCTCGAACACCTCATCGTAGGGAACGTTGGCTTCCGCCAGCAGCACGTTCATGTGGCCGGGCATGCGGCCCGCCACCGGGTGGATGGCGTACTTCACCTCGACGCCTTCGGATTTCAGCTCGTCGGCCATCTCGCGAAGCGCATGCTGCGCCTGAGCGACCGCCATGCCGTAGCCCGGCACGATGATGACCTTGGCGGCGTTCTTCATGATGAAGGCAGCGTCGTCCGCCGAGCCCTGCTTGACGGGCCGTGTCTCGACCGCGCCGCTCGCGGCGGCGGCCGTCTCGCCGCCGAAGCCGCCGAGGATCACCGAGATGAAGGAACGGTTCATGCCCTTGCACATGATGTAGGACAGGATCGCGCCCGAGGAGCCGACCAGCGCACCCGTGATGATGAGCGCGAGGTTGCCAAGGGTGAAGCCGATGCCCGCCGCCGCCCAGCCGGAATAGGAGTTGAGCATGGACACGACCACCGGCATGTCGGCGCCGCCGATGGGGATGATCAGCGTCACGCCGAGCACGAAGGAGACCAGCACGATCAGCCAGAAGGCCGCGTGGCTCTCGGTGCGGATGAAGACGACGAGCAGAACCAGCAGCAGAACGCCGAGGGCGATGTTGATCAGGTGCCGGCTCGGCAGCAGGATCGGCTTGCCAGACATGCGGCCGTCGAGCTTCAGGAACGCGATCACGGAGCCGGTGAAGGTGATGGCCCCGATGGCGACGCCCAGGGCCATCTCGAACAGCGAGCCGCCATGGATGGTGCCGACCGAGCCGATGCCGAAGGCCTGCGGGGCGTAGAGGGCGCCCGCCGCGACCAGCACGGCCGCGAGGCCCACCAGGGAGTGGAAGGCTGCGACCAGCTGCGGCATCGCCGTCATCGGCACCCGCCGGGCGACCACGGCGCCGATGCCGCCGCCGATGGCCAACCCCAGGATCACAAGCGCCCAGCCGCCGAACCCGCTCGGCGGGGAGACGAACAGGGTGGTGAGGATCGCGATCCCCATGCCGACCATGCCGTAGAGGTTGCCCTGCCGGGAGGTGGTGGGGTGAGACAGGCCGCGCAGCGCCAGGATGAACAGGACGCCGGAGACGAGGTAGAGGATCGAGGCTAGATTGGCCGACATCGCCTCACCCCTTCTTGCGGTACATGGCAAGCATGCGCTGGGTCACCAGGAAGCCGCCGAAGATGTTGATGCTGGCAAGAACGAGGCCGATGAAGCCGAGCGCCCGGGCCCAGATCGGCCCGTCGCCGAGGCTAGGGGCCACATTGACGCCCACCGCCAGCAGCGCGCCGACTACGATCACCGACGAGATGGCGTTGGTGACCGACATCAGCGGCGTATGCAGCGCCGGGGTCACCGACCAGACCACGTAGTAGCCGACGAAGATCGCCAGCACGAAAATCGCGAGGCGGAACACGGTCGGATCGACGGCCCCGTGGGTCACCACGGCGGCGGCGTTGCCGGCGGCCTCGGCCACCTGGTCGGCGATGGTCTGAGCCGCCTCGGCCGAGCGGCGGGCAGCCTCTGCCGCCGCTCGGGCCTGCTCGACGGCCTGTTCGGGCGTAAGCGTTGCCATGGTGTCCTCCCCTGGACGGTTTAAGCGGTCGGCTGGAAGGCGGTGTGGACGATGGCGCCGTCGCGGGTCAGGCAGGTGGCCTTGACCAGCTCGTCGTCCCACTTCACGGCCAGAGCCTTGGTTTCCTTGTCCACCAGCGTCTCGACGAAGGCGTAGAGGTTCTTCGCGTACAGGCTGGAAGCGCTGGCGGCGAGGCGTCCGGGCACGTTGAGGTGGCCCACGATCTTCACGCCGTTATGGTCCACCACCTGGCCGGCCTGAGCCAGCTCGCAATTGCCGCCGCGCTCCACCGCCAGATCGACGATGACCGAGCCGGGCTTCATGGATTCGACCATGGCGCGGGAGACGAGCTTCGGCGCCGGGCGGCCGGGAATGAGCGCCGTGGTGATGACGATGTCCTGCTTGGCGATGTGGGAGGCGACCAGCTCGGCCTGCTTGGCCTTGTAGGCGTCCGACATTTCCTTGGCGTAGCCGCCGGCGGTCTCGGCCTGCTTGAACTCGTCGTCCTCGACCGCGATGAACTTGGCGCCGAGGCTTTCCACCTGTTCCTTGGCGGCGGGGCGCACGTCGGTGGCGGTCACGACCGCGCCGAGGCGGCGGGCGGTGGCGATGGCCTGGAGACCGGCGACGCCCGCGCCCATGACGAAGACGCGCGCCGCCGGCACGGTGCCGGCCGCCGTCATCATCATCGGCATGGCGCGGCCGTATTCGGCGGAACCGTCGATGACGGCCCGGTAGCCGGCGAGATTGGCCTGGGAGGACAGGACGTCCATGACCTGCGCGCGGGTGATGCGGGGCATCAGCTCCATGGCGAAGGCGGAGACCCGCGCGTCGGCCAGGGCCTTGAGCGCGGCGTCCTGGCCGTAGGGGTCCATGATGGCGATGACGAGGGCGCCAGGCTTGACGCCCGTCAGCTCGCCCTCGGCAGGGCGGCGGACCTTGAGGACGACATCGGCATCCTTCAGGGCGTCCTGGGCCGTCGCGGCGATCGAAGCGCCCGCGGCCTCGAACTCGGCATCGGGAATGCCGGCCTTGGTGCCGGCCCCGGCCTGGACGACGACATCCGCGCCGAGGCTTTTGTATTTCTTGACCGTTTCAGGGGTGGCGGAAACACGCGTCTCCGCTCCATCGGTTTCGGAGAGAACGGCGATCCGCATGTAGGCCCCCCTGGATGTGGTCAACGGCTTGAAATCAAGCTCTTATCTCGTCTGCATGTCTCGAAAAGGCTCACCGACGCTCAATAGAGGATGAGCGCCAGAACGAGGAGGATTCCGACGGCCGCCGGAGCCCGCACGCCCACGGAGGGAGCCATCGCGCCGATGCCGCCCGCGACGAGCGAGAGGATTACGCCGAAGATCGCCGTGAGCCAGGCATGCTTGATGCCGCCGACGGCCAGCGCAAGCACATGGCAGATGATGACGGCGGTGGCGATTTCGGCAAACTGGACAAATCCGTGATAGGTCGCCTCGTGAGCGCGGCCGTCCATATCCGGACTATAGCCCCCGTGCGGCGCATGTTTTGTATCGGCCATGATTCAAAGCCCTGTTCAGCGTCACTAGTTAACTGCTGCGTTTAGCGCATGCCGTAAGGAGCCGCAATCTTTCGAATGGCTCCAAACGAAAACTTTATGAATGTTTTGCCGGTTCATAGGATCCCCAGGAACTCGCGCCACCGGGGCAGGCTGACGGTCTCGTAATCATATTTCTCAATGGCGATCCGGCGAGCCTCCGCGGCTAGGGCGGCGGACTTCTCCTTGTCCGTCAGCGTCTCGCGCACGCGCTCCGCCAGCGCTTTCTCGTCGAAGAAGGGGAAGAGCCGTCCGTTGACCCCGTCCTGGATGATCTCGCGGACCGGCTCCGTATCCGAGGCCACGATCCGGCATTCCAGCGCCATGGCCTCGATGGAGGACCAGGAGAGCACGAAAGGATAGGTCATGTAGACATGGGCCGAGGAGACCTGCAGGACCCTGGCGAACTGGTCGTATGGCAGGTTTCCGACGAAATGGACCCGGGACCAGTCCACCGGCCGCTCGATTCGGGATTTGAAGACGTCGAACCATGTCTGGCCCTTCGGTGCGGAGCCGGAATAGCTCGTTCCCCGGCCGCCGATCACGACCACGCGAAGCTCGGGATCGATGTCGAGCAGGTAGGGCAGGCTCTTGAAGACCACGTGAGCGCCGCGCATGGGCTCGATGTTGCGGGTCACGTAGGTGACGACGGGCTTCTCGCGCGTGAGCTGCGGCCCGCCCTCGCCGAGCTGGATCCTGACGTTAGGATCGGGCTGAAGCCTCTGGGTGTCGATCCCGTCATGGATGATGGCAAGACGGTCCCGCAGATAGGTCGGGAAAGTGTCCCGCTGGTAGCGGGTCGGCGCCACGGCCGCATCGGCGGCATCGAGGGCGCCGAGCTGCATGGAGTTCTTCAGGCGCAGGCGCCAGATCACCTCCTCGTCCGTGACCGGGAACTCGGGATCGAAATCGAGATCCTGTCCCTTGGCATGGTAGTAATATTCGAAATAGGCGATGTGTCGGGCCTTGGGCCAGACGTCCTTCAGAAACAGGTTCTCGCCCCAGCCCGTATTGACCACCACCACGTCCGGCTCGAACCCCTGTTCGGCGAGAGCCTTGGCCTTGTGGGCGACGCCATAGGCCCGGCGCAGGCGCGGGATGACCGGGGAGTAGCGGTTCTGATAGGGCGCATCCTCCGGACCGGGGACCGCATCGTAGGAAAAGTACTTCACCCCCGGGATGGAGCATTGCTTGACCATTCCCAGCCCCACGACCTCATGCCCCTCGGCCACGAAGGTTCTGGCCAGACGAAGGAACTGACCCGGGAAGTTCTGGTGAACGAAAGCGATTTTCATGAGCTGCCTCTAACGTACCGTCATGCGTAAGGCTTAACGGCAAAAGATGCAACCTCATTACATAGGATTTGGTAAACCGGAAGCGGCCAGGGCCTCTTTCTGCTTCTGCTCAAGGTTCTCCAGCGAAAAGCGCTCGATCTCGTTCTCGAACAGCCGGTGGTAGTTCAGCTCGGCCTTCAGGTGCAGGAAGACCGCGCCCAAGCCCACGGCGGCCCGGTCCATGAACACGAACTCGCGCGGGACGGTGACCGGCCCCTTCTCCTTCAGGGCCTTGTGAACCTCGAAGGCCTGGCGGCGGCCGTATTCGCCGGGCTTCACGCCGTCGGCCACGGTGCGGATCCGGTCGTCGAGGAGCGGGGCGTAGATGAAGCGGGCCCAGATGTTGAGAATGTCGATCAGCTCGTTCGAGAGGCTCTTGAACCCCCAGGTCTCGTAGGCATGGACCACGCGGGCGCGGTCGTCGGTCTGGAGCCCACGATAGAGATCGACCACGCCGCCGACGAACCGGGGATGGAAGATGCGGATGCAGCCGTAATCGAGGAGGTTGATCCCCCGCGCCTCTCCGCCTTCGGAGAAGACCGTGTAATTGCCGAGATGCGGATCGCCGTGGATGACGGCCGCATGGCTGAAGGGATGCCACCAGGCCTTGAACATGGCGACCGCCAGCCGGTTGCGGATCTCGACCGGCGCTTCGGTGAACCCGAGGATCTTCTCGCCCTCGAGCCATTCGAGGGACAGGAGGCGCTTGGTCGAGATCTCCGGATGGACGCGCGGCACCCGGACCTCCCCCACGTCGGCGAGGGTCCGGGCATAGAGCGCCGCGTGCTTCGCCTCCCGCTCGTAATCGAGTTCCTCGCGCACTCGCTCGCCGATCTCCTTGGCGATCTCGCGCGTGTCGATGGCGGGATCCATGCGGCGATGGAGGGCAAAGACGAGTTCGAGCTGGCTCAGATCCGCCTCCACGGCGGATTGCATGTCGGGATATTGGAGCTTGCAGGCGAGCTTCTCGCCCTCCTTCGTGGTCGCCCGATGGACCTGACCGAGGGATGCAGCCGCCGCCGGGGTGAGGTCAAAGGAGCCGAACCGGCTCTGCCACTGGGGACCCAGCTCCGCCTGCATGCGCCGTTTCACGAAGGCCGCCCCCATGGGCGGCGCCTCGCTCTGGAGCTTCTGCAGCTCTGCGGCATATTCGGGCGGGATGAGGTCCGGGATGGTGGCGAGCAGCTGCGCCACCTTCATGATCGGCCCCTTGAGCCCGCCGAGCGCCTGGGCCAGCACCGCCGCGTTGGATGCGTCGCGCGCATCGCCCCCGAACAGCCGTGAGCCGGCCATGCGGGCCGCGACTCCGCCCATATTGGCGCCCACACGGGCGTAACGGGCGGCACGCGCGGAGAAGCGGTTCGCTTCGCGATCGGAATCGGACATCAGGCCGCCTGCTCCATGGCTTCGAGCTCCCCGATCAGGCGTTCGATCATCGACAGGCCGATCTGCCAGAAGGCGGGATCGCCGGCGTCGAGACCGAAGGGGGCGAGCAGCTCCGAGTAATGCTTGGTGCCGCCGGCCGAAAGCAGCGCGAAATAGCGGTCAACGAAGCCTTCATTGGAGCGCTCGTACACGCCGTAGAGCGAGTTCACGAGGCAGTCGCCGAAGGCATAGGCGTAGACGTAGAACGGCGAGTGGATGAAGTGCGGAATGTAGGTCCAGAAGCTCTCGTAACCCGGGCCGAGACGGATCGCCGGGCCTAAGGATTCGTCCTGTACCGACATCCAGAGATCGCACAGCTGGTCGGCGGTGAGCTCGCCGTTGCGGCGCTCCAGATGGACCTTGCGCTCGAACGAATAGAACGCGATCTGGCGCACCACCGTGTTGAGCATGTCCTCGACCTTGGCCGCGAGCATCGCCTTGCGCTGCACCGGATCTTTCGTCTGGTCGAGCAGGCGGCGGAAGGTGAGCATCTCGCCGAAGACTGACGCCGTCTCGGCGAGCGTCAGGGGCGTCGGCGCCATGAGCGCGCCGTTGGGGCCGGCCATGACCTGATGCACCCCGTGGCCCAGCTCGTGGGCGAGCGTCATCACGTCCCTGGGCTTGCCCTGGTAGTTCAGGAGCACATAGGGATGAGCCGAAGGCACCGTCGGGTGGGCGAAAGCCCCGGGGGCCTTGCCCGGACGGGTCGGCGCATCGATCCATTGCTCGTCGAAGAAGCGCCTGGCGATATCGGCCATGCGCGGCGAGAAATCGGAATAGGCCGCGAGAACCGTATCCCTGGCCTCGTTCCACGAAATGGTGCGCTGCTCGACCTTCGGCAGGGGCGCGTTGCGGTCCCAATGATCGAGCTTGTCCTTGCCGAACCACTTGGCCTTGAGAGCATAGTAGCGATGGGACAGGCGCGGATAGGCCTCGCGCACGGCCGAGACCATCGCCTCGACGACCTCGCGCTCGACCCGGTTGGCCAGATGGCGGGAATCGGCCACATCCTCGAAACCGCGCCAGCGGTCGGAGATTTCCTTGTCCTTGGCGAGCGTGTTGGTGATGAGCGTGAAGGTGCGCAGGTTCGCCTTGAAGGTCTTCGCCAAAGCATCCGACGCATCCTTGCGCACGCTCTCGTCCGGATCCTGCAGCTTGTTCAGAGTCGGCTCGATGGGCAGCTCCTCGCCGCGCACCGTGAAGCGCAAGGATGCGATGGTCTCGTCGAACAGGCGGTTCCAGGCCGAGCGGCCGGTCACCGACTTCTCGTGGAAGAGCTGCTCGATCTTGTCCTCGAGCTGAAAGGGCTTGTCCTTGCGCAGGTCCTCGATCCAGGGCTTGTAATGGGCGAGCGGCTGCTCGCCCATGGCCTTGTCGAGAACCGCGTCCTCGATGCGGTTGAGTTCGAGCGCGAAGAAGAGCAGTTCCGTCGAGGCGGTCGTCAGGCGTTCCTGGGTGTCGCCGTAGAACTTCGCCCGGACCGGATCGGTCGTGTCGCCGGAATAGATGAGGCCCGCATAGGACATGAGGCGGCCGAGAAGATCTTCGAGCGCCTCGTAGCGCTTCACCACCTCGTTCAGCCTCTCGGACGCCTTATCGCCCCGGACCATCGCATCGAGCTTACCGCGATAAGCCTCGGCGAAGGCCTTGCACTCCGCTTCCGCCTTGGCGAGATCCCGCTTGAATGCCTCGCTGTCCATGCCGGGATAGAGATGGGACAGGTTCCATTCGGGCAGCGACCCGAGATCGGCCTGAGCGGCGCCGGCGGCGGATGGAAGGTGCGCGGGGGAGATTGTCTGAAAGGTCACGGACGACTGCCTGCTTGGGAGCACTTTGGAAGGGTCTGCACACATATTGGCTGCCGCGCTCTCCGGATCAACCCATCGCGGCCGAGGGCCGGCTTCCATCTCTGATCCATCAAGAGATGGTTTACCCCTTCTCGTTCAGCACAGTCTGATGCTATTGAATATCGTTTCCCTTTTCCGTATTCTCTCCCCGCGCTCCGTCCGGACCGGGCAGCGCCACGGGCCTTTACAGAAAATTGAACCAACTTGACCTAGACGATGAAGCCGCATGGCGTTTCGCGCGTTAAGCGTAACAGGACGTGTGCGCGAACACCGACGATATTCACCCGATGGAGGATTGATCTCGCCTCCACCTTCAACTGCGATGAGGAGCATGATCATGCGTGACGTGCGCAAGACGGCACTGTGGCTTGGTCTCATTGGATCTGTCTCCCTCTTCCCCTTGTCTGCCCTCGCGGACGATGCGGCCCAACCCCAGGCCGATTTGGTCCAGACCGCTCCGGCAGAGCCCTCCTTCCACGATGTCGCCGCTCAGGACGCCGACGCTCGGAAGGATACGGCCGCTCAAGCCGTCCCGCTGCCCGAGCCCGCGCCCGTCACGATCGAGGCGGTCGACCTCAAGGCCGCTCCCGCCATCGACATTCCCCTGCCGGATGCGGCTCCCGTGACGGCCCTGATGCAGACCGATCTCTTCCGCATGGCCGTGGAGGGATTGTTCGCGGACGATGCCGCCATGCGCGAGATGCGCGTGAGCGCCAAGGACCGGGAGGCGCTGCAGGCCTTCTACGCGCAGGCCGAGCGCCCGCTGGTCTGGGCGCGGGACGGCGCCTGGTCGCCCGCCGCCTTGGGCGCGATGGAACGCCTGAAGGCCGCCGACGAGGACGGTCTCGATCCGACCGATTATTCCTTGCCCGACCGGGGCCTGCGCAGGGATGCGAATCCGGCGCAATGGGCCCAGGCCGATGTGCGACTCTCCCTGTCGGTGATCCGCTATGCCCGCGATGCCCGCGGAGCGCGCATCGACCTCGCGCGGCTCTCCCCGCTCGTGACGCCGAAGCTCGCCCTGCCGGCCGTCGACGAGGTGCTGAGCAAGGTCTCCACCGCCGGCGATGCGGGCGGAGCGCTCGAGGCCTACAACCCGCCCCATGCCGGCTACAAGGCCCTGAAGGAAAAGCTGGCGAAACTGCGCGAGAGCCATCCCTCGCAGCCGAGCGTGCGTCTGCCGCGCGGCCCGGTCCTGCGCGTGGGCATGAAGGATCCGCGCGTGCCCCTGATCCGGGCTCGGTTCAACCTCACGAAGGAAGCGAACAACCAGACGGTCTACGACGAGCGCGTGGCTTCCGCCGTGGCGGCCTTCCAGAAGGAGAAGGGCCTGCCGGACACGGGCGTCCTGAATGCCCAGACGGTGGCGGCCCTCTCCGGTCCCTCGGTGGCGCAACGGCAATCCGACCTGATCGCCAACATGGAACGCTGGCGCTGGCTGCCGGCCAATCTGGGGCAGCGGCACATCATGGTGAACGTGCCCGAATTCCGCCTGCAGATGGTCGAAGGACGCGACACGGTCTATCAGACGCGGGTCATCGTCGGCAAAGAGCAGTCGCAGACGCCGATCTTCTCCGAGGACATGAAGTACCTCGTGGTCAATCCGTCTTGGACGATCCCGCCGTCGATCATGAAGAAGGAGATCCTCCCGGCGCTCGCCAACGACCCCGACTACGCGGCGAAGAAGGGCTACAAGATCATCCGGCGCGGCGATCGGATCATGGTTCAGCAGCCGCCGGGCGAGCGCAATGCGCTGGGCTTCCTGAAGTTCATGTTCCCCAACCAGCATGCGGTCTATCTGCACGATACGCCGAACCGCAATCTCTTCTCCGCCAGCAAGCGCGCCTTCAGCCATGGCTGCGTGCGCGTCGACAAGCCCTTCCAGCTTGCGGAAGAGATCATGGGCAAGGACGGCAAGTGGACCGAGGAGAAGCTGCGGGGCCTCATCGGCAAGGGCGAGCGCACCGTGCACCTGACCAACCCGCTGCCCGTGCACCTGACCTACTTCACGCTCACGGTCGACGAGAAGGGCGAGATGAAGCGCTTCGAGGATCTCTATGGCCTCGACCGCAAGGTCCGGGCCGCTCTCAACCTGTCCGAGTAGCCGCCTCTTTCATCGCGTTTTCGACCGATTTCCTGCTCTCATTTAACGGGAACGTAACCGTCTTCGGCAAAGATCCTTTCACCATAAGGATTGCTGCATCCCCGGATGCGGACCGGTAAAGACGAGTACCACAGTGAGAGTATTGCGTACGGACCGCCTGGCGCAGCGCGCCGGCATTGGTCTTGTGGCCTTTCTGGCCGTCATGGTGGGTGGGGTGCGGGGCACGCAGGATGCCGTCGCCAACGGCGATACCCGCACGCTGAGCCTTTACAACAACAACACCAAGGAAAGCCTCACCGTCACGTTCAGGCGCAACGGCCAGTACGATTCGGGCGCCCTGCAGCAGCTCAACTGGTTCCTGCGCGACTGGCGCCGCGACGAGCCGACCCGCATGGACCCGCGCCTGTTCGATACGGTGTGGGAGGTCTATCGCGAAGTCGGGTCCAGCGCGCCCGTGCATGTGAACTCGGGCTACCGCTCGCCCCAGACCAACTCGATGCTCCGGCGACGGTCGAGCGTGGTGGCCAAGAACAGCCAGCACATGCAGGGCAAGGCCATGGACTTCTACCTGCCGGACGTGTCCGCCGCGCGCCTGCGCGCCATCGGCATGCGGCTCCAGAACGGCGGCGTCGGCTATTATCCCAACGCCTACACGCCCTTCGTCCATCTCGACGTAGGCAGCGTGCGCGCTTGGCCGCGCATGACGCGCTCGCAGCTCGCCAGCATATTCCCCGACGGCAAGACCGTGCATATCCCGTCGGACGGCAGGCCCCTGCCCGGCTACGACGAGGCTCGCGCCGAGGTTCTCGCCAAGGGCGGCACGGTCGCAGGCTATACCGCCTACGCGGATGCCGAGGAGGCCGTCGCCAACCAGCCGCGGCGTAAGAGCTTCTGGGCAACGCTGTTCGGCCTCGACGAGGACGAGAACGAGGATGCGGAGGAGATCCGGGTCGCCTCGCGGCCGGGCCGGGCCATCGTGGCCTCCCGTCCGGCCCAGTCGCCTCAGAACTACTACGCCAGCGATTCCAACACGTCGGTCTATGCGGCGCTTGAGCAGCGCCAGGCTCCCGAGCCGATCCGTCCCGCTCCCGTGGCGATCCAGCCGCGGCCCGAGCCGCCCGCTCCCGCCGTCATGGCCGCCATGGCGCCGGCTTTGCGTGAGGACCTGACGCCGCCGCCCACGGCGCCGCTCCCGCCGACCCGGATCAACGGAGCGCCCGGCACCGTGCAGACCGCATCGGGCCCCGTCCTGGCCTGGCAGCAGGGTCCGGAATCGCAATCCGATCTGTCGATCCCCAAGGGCATGGCCTTCGCGCCGATGCCGCCGCGGCGGCCCGACGCGGACGACGCAGGCGGCGTCGAACCGGTCGCCGGCACCGTCGCCCTCGCCTACGCTCCGCTTCCGCCGGCCCGTCCGGGATCGCTCGCGGCCACGAACCCGATCCCCGGCCTTCCGGAACAGCGCGGCGCGACCGAGATGGCGGCCGTCCAGCATCCCCTGCCGCCGCCCCGGCCCGACCTGCGCCCCGTCGTGGTGGCCTCCGCGAGCCCGGTCGACATTCCGGTGACCGGCTCCACGCCCAAGGCGCCGCCGAAGGCCGAGAAGGCGAAGCCTGCGGCTGCTCCGGAAGCCAAGGCGGCGCCCACCGCAAGAAAGCCCCCGGCAACCGCCCTGAGCGCCCTCATGTCGGCGGAACCCAGCCTGCATATGGGCTTCTCGAACAAGCCCGCGGGCGATCTGGCGACCAACAAATTCACCGGGCCGGCGGTCAAACCGCTGCCGGTGGTGCGATAAGGAAAAGGGCCCCTCGCGGGGCCCTTTCTGTTTGAACCGGAGGATGTCTCACTCGCCGTGCTGCCGGCCGTATGCGTTACGCGTCGGAGAGGTCCAGCCCTGTGGCGGCGTCTTGGGGCGATAGACTTCGACCAGCAGCGGATGGCAGGCCGCGACATCGCTCGAATGCTGCGCGCTGCAATCGCCGCCGGGACAGGCGGAGAGCGCGCCGAGCAGGTCGATCTCGGCGAAGAATTCCAGATAATCGCCCGGCCGCACGGGGCTCGCCTTCATGAAGTACTGCCCCGTGTCGCGCGTGAAGCCGGTGCACATGAAGACGTTGAGCACGTCGTGCACCGCCGGCTCGACTTCGTCCTTGGGACGTCCCAGCCGGTGCGCGAGCGCGCGGGTCAGGTTGGAATGGCAGCAATGGTGATAGTCGTGCCCCGAGAGCAGGCGATGCGTATAGGGATCGCAGCGCGTGCCGATCACGTCGTGCACGGAGCCGCCGAACTCGTCGAAGCCGTACCAGTCGAGGGTGTCGTGGGTGATCGTCGCCATCGGCCTCAAGTAAGGCAGGGACGACCAGAGCTGGTCGCCGGTCGACACATGCGTGCCGTTGAGGGCCCTGGTCTTGCCGGAGAAGAAGCGCTCGTTCAGATCGTCCGCCGACCAGAGATTGAGATCGCCCACCTGCGGCCCCTCGATGCTCACGATCCGGAAGAAGCAGCCGGCCGGCACGCTGAAGCAGCGCGCGTCGCGCGGCGGCACGACGACCTCGTCGATTTTCTCCCATCCCGTCCGGGCGGCCTGATAGGCGGCGAGGTCGGGCCGCGGCAGCGTATCGACGGGATAGCAGATGACGGGAGCCACCTTCCGGCGTGCCTCCGCGTCACGAGGTTCCGACACTTGGTCCCGGGCCAGCTTCATGCGTTTCTCCAGCTTTCGCAGTCGGTTCCTTATAGGCAACCGGATCGCCGCAGGCGAGCGGGAAGGATGGATGGCTGGTCCGTTTCACCTTACGTCATCACCGGCCTTGTGCCGGCGATCTCGATGCAAAGAGCGCCGCAGGTGTCATTCCCGGCCGGAGCGCAGCGGAAGGGAAGGGAATCCATGGCTCAGAGATTGATCGTGGATCCCCTTCCCTCGCTGCGCTCGCCGGGGATGACAGCGGAGCGCTTTCTGCGCTCTCCGGACAATCCTTCGAGACGCAGCTGCGCTGCTCCTCAGGATCAGGTGAGAGGGTGATGAGCCAGTTCCTTGAAACAAGAAAAGCCCCGCGGAGCGATCCACGGGGCTTTTGAAAAGGCGGAACGGCAGGAAGGCCTCAGACCATCCCGAGCGCCTGCATGTAGAGCTCGAGGATCGCCTCCTCTTCCTGGCGCTCGGCATAGTCTTTCTTCCGAATGGAAACGATCTTGCGCAGGACCTTGGTGTCGAAACCGTTGCCCTTGGCTTCGGCATAGACGTCCTTGATGTCGCCTGCGATGCCGGCCTTTTCCTCCTCGAGGCGCTCGATGCGCTCGATGAAGGCCTTCAGCTGGTCGGCTGCGACGGATTCGGTGTTGAAAGCTGCGTCATCCATGAGGGAAGCCCCTTAAACGTGGTGTTGGTGCCAGTGTTATGGCCATTTGGTTGAAGCGGTTTTAATGCCCGGGCTTCGATTTCTCAAAATCGGCGAGCTGTGCGGAAGAAGCCTCGCGCTGATGGCGTTCCTTCCACTCCTCGTAGGGCATGCCGTAGACATGGGTCCGGCTTTCCTCCTTGGAGAGGGCGATGCCGCGCTCGTCGGCGGCTTCCTTGAGCCAGTTGGACAGGCAGTTCCGGCAGAATCCCGCCAGGTTCATGAGGTCGATGTTCTGGACATCGGTCCGCTCCCGCAGATGCTCGACGAGCCGGCGGAACGCCGCGGCCTCCAATTCCACCTGGGTCTTCGCGTCGATATCCTTCATGACCTTACCCTCCATGCTGGCGCAGGCGCTCGCGCGTGCGGGTCCCGAAGATTTTCGGCTCCCGCAGCCCGGGCCGGCCGGCGAGCGGCTTGAGCAGCCGGGCGAAGCGCTCGGCCCATTCCTCGGCGCCCTCGTCCGACGCGATCAGATCCTGCCGGATCTCGATCAGCGCATTGGCGAGGCCCCGGATCGTGGCGTGCCGGTCGACCGTGTCGCCCGCCAGCGCCCCATCATAGGGCTCGTTGTCGCCGACGACGAGTCCGTCCTCGGCCGCGAGACCGTCGAGGAGCGGCCTGGCGAAACGGTCGTCCGCATCCCACAGGATGCCCACATGCCAGGGCCGGGCCCAGCCGCGCCAGATCGGCGTGAAGCTATGGACCGTCACCATGACCGGCGGATGGCCCGCCGCCATGGCCTCGTGGATCGCATCCGCGATGGCGTCGTCATAGGGATCGTAGAAGCGGGCGATGCGCCGCTGGATCTCGGCCTCGTCGACCTTGGCGTTGCCCGGCACCACCGCGCCGTCGGACAGGCGCATGACCAGGGTCGGATCGTCCCGGCCCCGGTTGGGATCGATGATGAGGCGCGAGAACCGGGTCAGGATCGCCGGAGCGCCCAAGCGGCGGGCGAGCGCGCGCGTCACGGCGGCCGCCCCGATGTCGTAGGCGATGTGGCGTTCGAACTCGGATTCCGGAAGCCCCAGATCGCCGAGATCCGGCGGGACCGCATTGGAGGCGTGGTCGCACAGGATCAGAATCCCCGATTCGACGGAACCGGGGACGATTTCCACGGGATGAGGTTCACGGGACGGATCGTCGCGCTTGAGAGCGGCGGAGGCGGACATGGCGGAGATGGATTTCGACAGGATGGATTGAACGGCGGAGGAAAAGCCTTAACGTGCCCCTCCGACCCTGACAACGCGACCTTCCGCGCAACAGACTTTCACGACGCTCATGGCCTCCCCATCCACGACGGCCCGGCTCGAACCGGGCTTGACTTCAGCCTTTGCCGCGCTGTGCCTCGGCGCCGTCGCCATGGGGATTTCCCCGATCTTCGTGCGCTTCGCCTCCTCCAGCATGGGCGGGGCGCCGGCCGATGTGGGGCCCTTCGCCAGCGCCTTCTGGCGCGTCTCGCTCTGCCTGCCCCTGCTCTATGCGTGGATGCGAATCGAGGAGAAGCGCGCGCCCGCCGGCACGCCGAGGGTCCGGTTTTCCAAGGCGAGCATCCTCGGGGGCATCGTCTTCGCCGGCGATCTGTTCTTCTGGCATCTGGCGATTCTCAAGACCACGGTGGCGAACGCCACCTTCTTCGCCACCATGGCGCCGCTCTTCGTCGTGCTGACCGTCTGGCTCGTCCTCAGGCAGCGCGTCTCGCGCGGAACCTTCATGGGCCTTGCCCTCTGCCTCCTCGGCGGCGCGGCGCTGATCGGGCAGAGCCTCCAGGCGGATCCGGCCCGAATCGTCGGCGATCTCTACGGCGTCGCTACGGCCTTCTTCTTCGGCATGTATTTCCTGGCCGCCAGCCGGGCACGCAAGACGGCCGGGGCCGCACGGGTGACATTCGAGGCCGGGCTGATCACCTCGGCGATCCTTCTGGTCGTCGCGCTTCTCTTCGACACGCGGGTGATCCCCCACACCGCCCAGGGCATCGCGGCGCTGCTCGCCATGTCCTATGTCAGCCACGCGGGCGGACAGGGCCTTCTCGCCATCGCGCTCGGGCGATTGCCGGCGGTCTTCTCGTCGCTGGTGATTTTCCTGGAGGCGATCGCAGCGGCCCTGTTCGGCTGGGCCATTCTCGGCGAGCCATTGACGCTGGTGCAGAGCGTCGGCGGAGCCCTGATTCTGTTCGGCATCTGGATCGCGCGGCCCACAGCCGATGCGCCGGCCGGATAGATCCCCCCTCCATATGGAGAGGAAATAGAGAGCGATGCCCATTCCAAAGAGGCCCTTGCGTGGTGTAAAGGCCATGCGGTCCGCAAAATCTGCAGCGTGCCTGCGGTAAAGCCTTGCCCCGGCTGAACTTCTGGCCGACAACGATTCGACATAGTTCTCACCGCATTGTGCGATTTCATTCCTTTCGATTCGATCATACCGCATCCATGAAGGCCGCTCTCCACACATCGTCTCCTCGCTGGCGGCGAAGCCTTGCACTCGCAGCGTTCCTCGGCAGCGGGTGCCTTCTGGCCGCATCGCCCGCGAAGGCGGATCTGCGCCTGTGCAACATGACGTCGAGCCGGGTCGGCATCGCGCTCGGTTACCGGGACGCTCAAGGGTGGGTCACGGAGGGCTGGTGGAATCTCACCGCGCGCGGCTGCGAGACATTGCTCAAGGGGCAGCTCGGCGGCCGCTTCTATTATATCTATGCCATCGATTACGACCGGGGCGGCGAATGGAGCGGACGCTCCTTCATGTGCACCCGGGAGCGCGAATTCACGATTCGCGGAACGGAGGATTGCCTCGCCAGAGGCTTTGATCGCAGCGGCTTCTTCGAAGTCGACACAGGTGAACAGAAGAGCTGGACGATCCAGCTCACCGAAACGAACCGGCCAGGGGGGCCATGACGATGAGACGCGACAGGCGCACGAAGATCCTAGCAACCTTGGGCCCGGCTTCCGAGAATCCGGAGATGATCGCCAAGCTGTTCGAGGCCGGTGCCGACGTCTTCCGCCTCAACATGAGCCACCTGCCCCGCGAGAAGCTGAAAGAGCGGGTCGAGATGATCCGCGCGGTCGAGGCCCGGTTCAAGCGCCCCATCGCGATTCTCGCCGACCTGCAGGGGCCGAAGCTGCGCGTGGGCGCCTTCGAGGGCGACAGCGCCATGCTGGTGCAGGGCCAGAGCTTCACGCTCGACGCCGACAAGACGCCCGGCACCAAGAACCGCGTGCACCTGCCCCATCCCGAAATCCTGTCCTCGCTCGAGCCCGGCCACACGGTGCTGATCGACGACGGCAAGCTGCGGCTGCGCGTGAAGAGCGTGAAGCAGGGCTCGGCCACCACGACCGTGGAAGTCGCGGGCAAGATCTCGAACCGCAAGGGCGTCAGCCTGCCGGACACGACGATCCCCGTCGCCGCCATGACGGATAAGGATCGCTCGGATCTCGAAGCCGCCCTCGATGCCGGCGTGGACTGGATCGCCCTGTCCTTCGTGCAGCGTCCGGAGGACGTGGCCGAGGTGAAGAAGGTCGCTCGCGGCCGCGCGCTCGTGATGTCGAAGCTCGAGAAGCCGCAGGCCATCACCCGCCTCGACGAGATCATGGAGATCTCCGACGCGGTCATGGTCGCCCGCGGCGATCTCGGCGTGGAGATGCCGCTGGAGAAGGTGCCGGGCATCCAGAAGCGCATCGTCCGCACGGCCCGCAAGCTCGGAAAGCCCGTGGTGGTGGCGACCCAGATGCTGGAATCGATGATCACCTCGCCGGTTCCCACCCGCGCGGAAGTCTCCGACGTGGCGACCGCCGTCTATGACGGCGCGGATGCCGTGATGCTGTCCGCCGAGAGCGCCTCGGGCCAGTATCCGGTCGACGCGGTGGCCACCATGAGCCGCATCGCCGAAGAGGTGGAGCAGGACCAGAACTACTGGTCGATCATGCGCACCCTGAACGCGGAGCCGGAAGCCACGGGCTCCGACGCCATCGCGGCGGCCTCGCACCAGATCGCCGACACGCTCAACATCAAGACGGTGGCGGCCTGGACCTTCTCGGGCTCGACCGCGTTCCGCATCGCCCGCGAGCGGCCGAACTCCACGGTCGTCGCGCTGACGCCCAGCGTGAACACCGCCCGGCGTCTCGCGCTGGTCTGGGGCGTGCACTCGATCCGCACCAAGGACGCCAGCGACATCGACGACATGGCGTTCCGCGCCTGCAAGTTCGCCGTGCGCGAAGGCTACTCGGCCATCGGCGAGCGCATCATCATCGTGGCCGGCATGCCCTTCGGCACGCCCGGCGCCACCAACATGGTGCGCATCGCCTTCGTCAATCAGGAGCACGCCGCTCAGGCTTAAGGCAGAAACTCCGTGTCTCGCCTCACTCCCACGTCATCACCGGCCTCGTGCCGGTGATCTCGTTTGGAGCGACCCGCCCGGCCAGGGCCTCGATGGCCGCGAGAACCGTCATCTGGTCCGCATATTGCGGCATATGGCCGATGCCGGGCATCAGGATCAGCTCCGCGCCCGGCACCGCCCGGACGAAGCAGAGGCTGTGGAGATCGCTCCAGACGATCTCGTCCCGGTCGCCGGCCACGACCGTCACGGGCAGCCGGATGTCCCCGTAGCGCACGCTCTGCCGCAGGACCGCCTCGTACATGACGGCGAAATCCTGCATGTTGGCCTCATACGCCCGGGGTCGGAAGGCCAGCGGGATGAAGCCCTTCTTGACGATGTCGGGCGGGGCCGATTGCGGTCGGAACGTCTTGCTCTTCATCCAGGGCCGCAGGACGAGAAGAACCGGCACGGCAAGGGTGCGCATCAGCAGCCATCCGACCGGCGAATCGATCAGGCGCCGATACCAGCCGATATAGCCTCCCGGCCATGGGGACGTGATCCCGGACAGGACGAGGATCGCTCCCGTCACATCCGTATGATCGAGGGCGAAATGGGGCACGATGGTCCCCGACCAGGAATGCCCGACGATCACCGCATCCCGAACGTCCAATTGCCGCAGGGCGCGCGCGATCAGGGCCGCCTGCCGGGCGGGCTGCGCTTCATGCAGGCCCGGCCGTCGCTCGCTCCAGCCATGGCCGGGACGGTCGAAGGCGAGAACCCGGTAGCGGTGCGAAAGCGCCCAGCCCATGCCGAGCATCGACTCGACCAGGTTGGACGATGCGCCGTGCAGGAGGACGATGGTTCCCCTCTCCGATCCGTCGCGTGGCCCCTCCTCCCGGTAATGCAGCCTACAACCTTCGACCGCGACGAACCGGCCGGTCGGCGGGAAGCGCCTCTCGATGGACCAGGCGTAGAGATAGGTGAACGCGGCCCCCAGGGCGAGGAGCGAAAGCGGCACGGCGAGAGCGAGGAGCAGGGACATCCCTGCAACGTGGATTTAGAGGTCCTGTCCGTCAACCTCGGGGGCGAGGCGGTTCACGATGGTCTTCACGTCCGACATCTGCGGATTGATCTTGAGCACCCGTCGATAAGCTTCGAGGGCATGAACCTTGTCGTCGGAGGCCATGAGGATATGGCCGAGCCCGGTCCAGGCATTGAAGTGACGAGGCTCGATCTTGATCGCCCGGTGCAGATCGGCCATGGCGCCCACCGGATCGTCGAGCTGGTAGAAGACCGTCGCCCGCTTGTACCAGGCCTCCGCCCAGTTGGGCTGGAGCACCAGAACCCGGTCGATCAGCTCGATGGCGAGGGGAAAGTCCTTCTTTCCATAGGCCTCGGCGGCGCGATTGAGCAGAAGGTCGGCCGTATCGGAGCCGGAGCGGGAGAAACGCCGCTCGATCAGGGACGAGATGCCTTCCGCCTCGCGCTCGGACTGCGCTTTTCCCAAGCGCTCGAACAGCTCGTCCAGGGTGGAGGCGCGAGGGCGTGTCCGAGGCGGCTGCGCCTGTTCCTTGGGGTCCTTGGGACGCACGGACTCCTGCGCGCTCGCGGGGAGTGCGGTGGAGACGAGGGCGAGGGTCAGCAGACACGCGAAAAAACGCATGCCGGGATTTTAGGGTCCCGGCATGCGTGGTCAATTCAGATTATCGTGTGCGGCGATGCCGCAGCACTGACTCAGCCCTGACGAGCCTTGTAGCGCTTCTGGGTCTTGTTGATGATGTAGACCCGGCCCTTGCGACGAACCAGCTGGTTGTCGCGGTGACGGCCGCGGATCGACTTCAACGAGTTACGGATCTTCATATCCGGTCTCCTGCGGCCCCTCGGGAAGGCCGGAAAAAGAAAATGGTGGGCGCGGCTGGGATCGAACCAGCGACCCCTACGATGTCAACGTAGTGCTCTCCCGCTGAGCTACGCGCCCGGGAAACGGTGATTTTGAGGTCCCGCTTCGGCTGTGGGGGCGATATACCCACAAGCGGGCTCTGGCGCAAGCCTGAAGGCCAGCCTTTTTTAGGCAGCCATCATTTTATCGACTTCGGTCACCAGATCGCGCAGGTGGAACGGCTTCGACAGGACCTTCGCGTCGCGCGGGGCCTGGGAATCCGGATTGAGCGCGACGGCGGCGAACCCGGTGATGAACATCACCTTGATCTCCGGGTCGAGCTCGGTGGCCTTGCGGGCCAGCTCGATGCCGTCCATCTCCGGCATGACGATGTCCGTCAGGAGGAGTTCGAACGGCTCTTCGCGCAGGCGGTTATAGGCCGAAAGGCCGTTGTCGAACGAGGCCACGTCGTAGCCTGCATTCTCCAGCGCCTTCACGAGGAAGCGGCGCATGTCGTTATCGTCTTCGGCAAGAAGAATCTTCATCGGTTGCCAGTCCCGAATCGTGGCGGTTTGACTCGCTCCTTGATGAGGGATCGATGGTAAACAAGCCGTGAAAGTACGACGCAGCCTTGCTACGATATTGTCATGGACAGGCGGCGGAGCTGCCTTACACTAGCGCCAAGACCTGCTTCTTTTCCAATCAAGCCAAGATTTCTGATGCGGCCAACCATCGTTGATGAGTTCGATCCCCCCTTCACGATCACCGAACCTTCGGCGCAGACGATCCCCTTCGTCTTCAACGTGCCGCATGCGGGAGCCGTCTATCCGGCGTCCTTCCTGGCCGCGTCCCGGCTCGATGCCGTCGCCCTGAGGCGCTCCGAGGACGCTTTCGTCGACGAGCTTTTCGGCTCCGTGACCGAACTCGGCGCTCCCCTCATGACCGCCCGCTTCCCGCGCGCCTATCTCGACCTGAACCGGGAGCCCTACGAGCTCGATTCCCGCATGTTCGACGGCCGCCTGCCGCCCTTCACCAACACCCGCTCCATGCGGGTGGCCGGAGGCCTCGGAACCATCCCGCGCATCGTGGCGGACGGGCAGGAGATCTACCGTTCGCGCCTCCATGTGGAGGAGGCCCTGCACCGGATCGAATGGCTCTACAAGCCTTACCACCGGACCCTGCGCCAGCTCGTGCGCCGCACGGCCCAGCATTTCGGGCACGCCGTACTCATCGACTGCCATTCCATGCCCTCCTCCAGCGTCAGCCGCGAAGACGGAGCCAGGGCCGACATCGTGCTGGGAGACCGTTACGGCACAAGCTGCGCCACCCTGCTGATCGACCTGGTGGAAGCGGCCTTACGCGGACGCGGCTATACGGTGATCCGCAACAAGCCCTATGCGGGCGGCTTCATCACTGAGCATTACGGCGAGCCGGCCCTGGGACGGCACGCGCTCCAGATCGAGATCAATCGGGCGCTCTACATGGACGAGCGCAACATGCAGCAGAAGCCGGGCTTCGCGATTCTCCGCGAGGATCTGACCCAGGCCTTCACCCAGGTGATCTCGGATATCGAAGGCGAGCTGACGATCCGGTCGATCGCGGCGGAGTGATCCTCGACGCCTCGAACCATTCGGGCAAGAAAAAAGGCCACTGTTGCCAGCGGCCCGAAGTTTAGGGAGGAAACGCCCAAGAAGGGCAGCGATAAGGCGACGCCATCGCCATATCGCACTGCAATAATTACGCCGCATCGCACAAATTGCAACTAAAATCTTCGCACTGGTCATGCCTTGTCCGCATGGCTGCCGGGATGGGGATCGATAGCTGTCACATAGAAGGCCAAGCTGAGGAGCAGCCAGCCCGCAAGCGCGGCGAAGACGAGGCGATAGCCTTCGGGCCGGTAGAGGCCTGCATCCGACCGCCCCATGACATCGATCAGCACCCCCGTCACGCTCTGGCAGAGAAAGGCCCCGCCCATCGTGCCGATATTCATGAGCGTGATGCCTCGTCCCGTCAGGGTGCCCGGAAACAGCGATTTCCCGTGGCTTGTGAGGATGGGCGTATAGGCGACGCAGAGACCGAAGAGTGGGAACCAGACCATGGCTGCGGTCCGGTCGAGGGGCACGAGGACGAGCACGACGAGAAGCAGGACCGTCCCCGTGCTGCCGATGAGGACGGGCTTCTTGTAGCTGCCCCAGAACCGGTCCATGGCGCCCCAGAGCAGCATGCCGCAGATCTGCGCCGTCGCGCCGAGCAGCAGGATGTTGCCTCTCGTGGCGAGGTCGGCCCCGTGCACGTCCGACAGCCAGGGCCCGCCCCAGAGTCCGATCACGGAGGCGAAGCACCCATAGGTGGTCAGGTGCATGAAGAAGACAGGCCAGAAGGACGGCACCTTCAGGGCGGCGGAAACGCCCCCGAACGCGTCGGCCCAGGTCTCCTTGGGTCGGTCCGAATGAGCATCCCGGGGCACGACCCACACGATGGCGAGCCAGATGACAATGGTCAGTACGGCCAGCGCGAGGAACGAGACGCGCCAGCCGAAGGCGGCGGCGGATGCCGCCAGCGGGGCCGTCGCCGCTAGGGTGCCGATATTGGCCAGTCCCATCTGCAGGCTGGTCAGTCCGGCGAAGCGCTGCGGCGGAAAGCGCCGGGCATAGATCACCAGAGGTGCCATGAAGAAGGTGGAGCAGCCGAGCCCCATGAGCGCCCGCGCGGCGATGAGCAGGGATGCCGAAGGCGCAAAAGCGAAGAGGACCGTGCCCGCCACGGTCAGCACGGCGGTCGCCAGCATGACCCGCTTGGGGCCATAACGGTCGATGAGGATGCCGATCGGGATCTGGACTGCCGCGAAGGCGAAGAAGAAGGCGCTGGAGAGAAGGCCCGTCTGGGTGGCCGTGAGGTGCAGCTCACGGGCGAGATCGTTGGCGATCACCCCGATGGAATTGCGCAGGAACTGGCTGACCGCATAGAGCGCGGCGAGCACGGAAATCAGGAGCAGGGCCGATTCGAAGCGCGTGGTACCGGTCTTGGGCGCAAAATCCATGGCAGGCAAAATCCTTTGGCGCTACCGTTCTCTTGCCGCGCGCCAAGCGCTTGATAAAAGCTGATCGCAGGCGGGCCAAGGCCGCCCGCATTCATCATTTAGGGGATACGCCAAGTCATGGGGCTCATCGACTTCACGCATTTCGTCAACGAGCTCGCGACCCAATCGGGCCAGGCGATCCTGCCCTTCTTCCGCACCGCCATCGCCACCGAGGACAAGTCCAGGGGCGGAGCGTTCGACCCGGTGACGGAGGCTGATCGGGCGAGCGAGGCGATCATGCGTCACCTCATCAAGCGCAGCTTCCCCACCCACGGCATCGTCGGCGAGGAATTCGGTTCCGAGCGCGAAGATGCGGATTACGTCTGGGTGCTCGACCCCATCGACGGAACGCGAGCCTTCATCGCGGGTCTCCCCACCTGGGGCACCTTGATCGGGCTCACCTACAAGCGCCGGCCGGTCTTCGGCATGATGCACCAGCCCTTCACGGGCGAGCGCTTCTTCGGCGACGGCGGCAGCGCGACCTATCGGGGACCGGGCGGCGAGCGCAAGCTCCTGGCGCGCCGCTGCGCCTCCCTGAAGGACGCGGTCATCTCCACGACGAGCCCACGCCTCTTCGCCGGCGACGAGCTGCGGGCCTATGACCGGGTGGAGAGCGTCGCGCGCCTCGCCCGCTACGGCTGCGATTGCTATGCCTATTGCATGCTGGCCGCCGGCCATATCGACCTCGTGGTCGAGTCGGGGCTGAAGCCCTACGACATCGCCGCGCTGGTGCCGATCATCGAGGGCGCGGGCGGCGTCGTGACGACCTGGGAGGGCGGATCAGCCGCCGATGGCGGGCGCATCGTCGCGGCGGGCGACCGCCGGGTCCACGCCGCCGCCGTCGAGCTGCTCAGCCGCTGATCCGATGTCGGCCCGATCCCGCTTCGCACCGACCATCGGGTCGGGCGTGCCCGGGATGAAGGCGTCGAAGGCGGCCCAGAACTGCTCGCGGATCGAATCCCGCTCCATCAGGATCTCGTGCCGGGCGCCCGGGATCACGATGGCGGAGCCGGCCTTGAGCCGCGCGGCGAAGCGCTCGGTAGCCGGCGTGGCACACACCGGGTCGGCGCCGGCCGCCACGATCAGGGTCGGCACCCGGATCTTCACCGCATAGGCCGGATCGGCGAAGCGCTTCATGAAGCGAAAGGCGCTGTCGAGCCATGCCACCGTCGGCGCGCCGATGGCCCCCGCCCCGATGGCATGGGCCGCCTCGGCATTGCGGGCATAGCGGACCGGGTCGCTCGTCAGGCGGTTGCCCTTGAACGGCATCGTCGAGATCGACGTCTCCCCGCCGCCGGGAACGAACGTCTTGCCCATTCCGAGGAACCGCAGGATCCGCGCCAGCAGCGCGGCGGATGCGGTGCGCCTGATGATGCACAGGGCGATCATCGGCGTCGTGGTCACGAGGCGCCGGAAGGGCAGCCAGCCCTCATAAGCCGCGTTGAGCGCGATGGCACCGCCCATGGAATGGGCCAGGCAGAAATGCGGCTCCGGCATATGCGGCACCAGCACCTGGTCGCGGATCGCCTCCAGATCGTACCGGAAATCCGAGAAGCGCCGGACATGGCCTTTCCGGGGATTGCCGACCTGTCGACCAGACAATCCCTGCCCGCGCCAGTCGAAGGCGACGACGGCGAAGCCCCGGTCGAGCAGTTCGCCCACCACCTCGAAGTATTTCTCGATGAACTCCGCCCTGCCCTGCAGGATGCAGACCGTGCCCTGCGGCGCCTCGGTTTCCGGCATCCAGGTGGCCACCCGGAGCGGAATGCGGTCGCGGGTCGTGACGCCGACCAGCTTGGGTTCGCCGGGCACGGGATTGTCGGGAGTGGTGATGAATTCCACGGGCGTTTCCAACTCGAAAGCTCACGCCTTTATAGGGCGGATTCAGCTTAGGGAACGCCCCTCTTGAAAGCAAACCGGCCGGCTCCCACATCGAACTCGTGCCGGCCATGACGGCGGTGCATCAACCGGGATCCAGCCTCTTTTGGTGGATCTTTCTGCATGTCGCTTCAAGCGGAGGATATGCCATGCGACAGTACGATCTTGCTCCCCTTTACCGCAACACGGTCGGCTTCGACCGTCTCTTCTCGATGCTCGACCAGCTCGTCAGCGTCGATGCGGCTCCGAGCTACCCGCCCTACAACATCGAGCGCACCGGCGAGAATGCCTATCGCATCTCGATCGCGGTTGCCGGCTTTACCGACCGTGACCTGACCATCGAGGTCAAGGAAAACACCCTCTCCGTCCGCGGCGAACGCAAGCCGAACGAAGAGCGCAAGGTCGACGTGCTCCATCAGGGCATCGCGGCGCGCAGCTTCGACCGGCGCTTCCAGCTGGCCGACGGCGTTCAGGTGACGGGTGCGGCCCTCGAGAACGGCCTGCTCCATCTCGACCTCGTGCGCGAGATCCCGGAGGCCAAGAAGCCGAAGCTCATCCCGATTTCCTCGAACGGCGCCCAGGCCATCGAAGCCAAGCAGGCCGCCTGACGAACTCTCTGAACCCAAACGAAGAGCGCCCCGGTTCGGCCGGGGCGCTTTTTGTTTTGTCGGATCCTGGTCCTTGGTATTCCGCCGGGGTTGGAGGGGTCCCCGTCGGTCAAGGGTCTCTGGAGAGAACCAATCGCGGGCGAATGCGGCAGGGTTAGGGCAATCACTCGGCCGCCTGGCGCCCTACCTCCGAAGAGGCGAGCTCCAAGAGCCTGCGCACATCTTCTTCCCGTGTGGCCCAGGAGGTGACGAGGCGGATCAACACCTCGTGATCGGCGACGCGTTCCGTCTCCGGCAGGCTCAGCTCCGTCCAGCCATGATAGAGGATGCCGGCGGCCTTCAGGGCCCGGTCCAGCGCCTTCGGAATGATCGGGAAGACCTCGTTCGCCTGGGACGGCCAGCCCAGGCGCACGCCCGGGACCTGCAGGAGCCCGGCTGAGAGCAGCGCCGCCATGCGATTGGCGTGGCGGGCATTGGCGAGCCAATGGTCGTCGGCGAAGTAGCCCTCGAACTGCGACGCCGCGAGGCGTCCCTTGGAGATGATCTGGCCGGCGCGCTTGGACCGGTAGTCGAGCGCCTCCGCCAGTTCGGGTTTGAACACCACGATGGCCTCGGCCATGAGGCCGCCGTTCTTGGTGGCCCCGAAGGACAGGATGTCGACACCCTGCTTCCAGGTCATCTCGGCCGGCGTGCAGCCGAGCGAGACCAGGGCATTGGCGAAGCGGGCGCCGTCCATGTGGAAGGACAAGCCGTGCTCCCGGCAGACGCCCCCGAGGGCCGAAAGCTCGTCGAGGCCGTAGACCATGCCCCCCTCGCTCACCTGCGAGATCGACAGCGCCTTGGGCGGCATCTGCTTGACCGCTTTGGGCAGGCTTTCGAGATAGGCGGCGACGTCCTCGGCCCTCAGCTTGGCGCCGACGCCCGGCAAACCCGCGAGCTTCGCCCCATGCATGAAGAATTCCGGCGCCCCGCACTCGTCGTCGATGATGTGGGCTTCCCGGTGGCAGACGCAGAGGCCGTAAGGCGGCACGGCTGAGGACAGGGCCAGCGCATTGGCGGCCGTTCCCGTCGTGACGAAGAAGACCGACACCTCGCGCTCGAAGATCTCATTGAACCGCGTCCTGACGCGCTTGGAGATCTCGTCGTTGCCGTAGGCCGCCATGGCTCCGGCATTGGCCTCGACGATGGCCTGAAGAACGGGAGCGCTGGCTCCCACGATGTTGTCGCTGGCAAAATTCATGACGCGTTCCTAGAGCATCGAACCCGAAAGTGGAATCCACTTTTGGGATCCCATCCGATGCTCCTTCTTTTGGCTGGCGCATCGTTGGGCGCGAAAAACCGGAGAGCCGCTTTTCGCACCATGCGCTAGAGCATTGCCCGGAAAAGGGGAATGCCGGTTCAGGCATGAGGCCCATGCCTTCCGCTAGGGCGTTCAGCCTCGGCCAACATGTCAAGGTCATTGACCCATCGGTGGAGACTTTCGTTCCGGAGGTCGAAAAGCTGCTTTTGTTACACCCGACATCGCCGGCTTGTAACTTTTGTCTAAAATATTTCTAAACCCTCTTGTGCGCTGCGTCGAACTCTGGCACTTTGCCGTTATTAGGACAGTATCGCTGTCCCTTTTGGGGTGCCTGCGCGCCTCACCTTCGCCCTGGGGTTTTCTTGATGCTTCGCCTGACGCGAACGAAACGAGATACCACGAAAGCCGCCCGCAAAACGTGGGCGGGACGGGCGACTCTGGGCTGACGACAGCCCAAGGTGCCCGCGAGGTGCGGGCTCCCCTGCCGGACCCAACCCTCGAAAACCCGAAGAAGCGGCGGGCGCTCCGGACGATCCGATCATCCGGCAGGCCCAAAAGCCGCCCTAATGAACCTTGATGACGCGTTCGGATGTGAGGATCTGCCATGAGCGACGAGCCGACCAAGAGCCTGGAAGCCCAAGTGCCAAGCCGTACGGCCACGATGGCGGACACGGTCAAAGTGGTGCGCGATCCGGGCCTGCCGGCCGCCCAGGGCCTGTATAACCCCTCGAACGAGCAGGATTCCTGCGGCGTCGGCTTCATCGCCGACATGAAGAACCGCAAGTCCCACGCCATCGTCGAGCAGGGCCTGTCCATCCTGCACAACCTCGACCATCGCGGCGCGGTGGGCGCGGACCCGAAGATGGGCGACGGCTGCGGCATCCTCGTGCAGATCCCGCACAAGTTCTTCGCGGCCGAATGCGCCAAGGTCGGTATCTGGCTGCCCGAGGAAGGCCAGTACGGCGTCGGCCACCTGTTCATGCCCCGCGACCCGGAGGGCTTCCAGCTCGTCGAGGAGATCGTCACCAAGGCGATCACCGACGAGGGCCTGCAGGTTCTCGGCTGGCGCGACGTGCCGGTCGACTCGAGCGATCTCGGCGAGAGCGTGAAGGCCACCGAGCCCCTGCATCGCCAGATCTTCATCGGCAAGGGCAAGGGGATGGACGATCCCGAGACCTTCGAGCGACGCCTGTTCATCGCCCGCAAGGTGATCTCCAACGCCGTCTACGACATGAAAGACGAGCGCACGGCAGGCTATTACCCGGTCAGCCTGTCCTCGCGCACCGTCGTCTACAAGGGCATGGTGCTGGTCACGCAGCTGCGCGACTATTATCCCGACCTGCAGGACGAGCGTTTCGAGAGCGCCATCGCCCTCGTGCACCAGCGCTTCGCCACCAACACCTTCCCGACCTGGCAGCTCGCGCATCCCTATCGCATGGTCGCGCATAATGGCGAGATCAACACGCTGCGCGGCAACGTGAACTGGATGGCGGCCCGCCAGGCCTCGGTCGATTCCGAACTCTTCGGCAACGACATCTCGAAGCTCTGGCCGATCTCCTACGAGGGCCAGTCCGACACGGCCTGCTTCGACAACGCTCTCGAATTCCTGGTGCGCGGCGGATACTCGCTGTCGCACGCCATGATGATGCTGATCCCGGAAGCCTGGGCCGGCAACCCGCTCATGAACGATGACCGGCGCGCGTTCTACGAATATCACGCGGCCCTCATGGAGCCGTGGGACGGCCCGGCCGCCGTGTGCTTCACGGACGGCAAGCAGATCGGCGCGACCCTCGACCGCAACGGCCTGCGCCCCGCGCGCTACCTCGTGACCGACGACGGCCTCGTGGTGCTCGCCTCCGAGATGGGCGTTCTGCCGATTCCGGAAGAGAAGATCGTCGAGAAGTGGCGCCTCCAGCCGGGCAAGATGCTCCTCATCGACCTCGATGAAGGCCGCATCGTCTCCGACGACGAGATCAAGCAGCAGCTCGCGCAGGCGAATCCCTACAAGGAATGGCTCAAGCGCACGCAGATCGTGCTGGAGGACCTGAAGCCCGTGCAGGCGCGCGAGTCGCGCACCGACGTGTCGCTCCTCGACCGCCAGCAGGCCTTCGGCTATACGGCGGAGGACCTCAAGCTCCTCATGCAGCCCATGGCCGTGACCGGCCAGGAAGCCGTCGGCTCCATGGGTTCGGACACGCCGATCTCCGCGCTCTCCGACAAGGCGAAGCTGCTCTACACCTATTTCAAGCAGAACTTCGCCCAAGTGACGAACCCGCCGATCGATCCGATCCGCGAAGAACTCGTCATGAGCCTCGTGTCGTTCATCGGCCCGCGTCCGAACATTCTCGACCTCGAAGGCACCTCGCGCCGCAAGCGCCTCGAAGTGCGCCAGCCGATCCTCACCAACGAGGACCTGGAGAAGATCCGCTGCATCGGCCATTTCGAGGACCGGTTCGACACGAAGACCCTCGACATCACCTATGACGCGGAACTCGGCGCGGCGGCCCTCGACGGCGCCCTCGACCGTCTCTGCGATCGTGCGGAAGCGGCCGTACACGGCGGTTACAACATCATCATCCTGTCCGACCGCATGGTCGGCCCGGACCGCATCCCGATCCCGGCCCTGCTGGCCACGGCAGCCGTGCATAATTACCTGATCCGGAAAGGGCTTCGCACCTCGGTCGGCCTGGTGGTCGAATCCGGCGAGCCGCGCGAGATCCATCACTTCGCGTGCCTTGCCGGCTACGGCGCGGAAGCGATCAATCCGTATCTCGCCTTCGAGACCATCGCGGCCATGCTCGAGGCCGGCGAACTGCCGGAAGAGGTGGACGCCGACGAAGCGATCAAGCGCTACATCAAGTCCATCGGCAAGGGCCTGCTCAAGGTCATGTCCAAGATGGGCATCTCGACCTACCAGTCCTATTGCGGCGCGCAGATCTTCGACGCGGTCGGCCTGAAATCCGACTTCGTGTCCCGTGACTTCTTCGGAACGGCGACCACCATCGAAGGCATCGGCATGGACGAGGTGGCGGAGGAGAACGTGCGCCGCCACCGCGACGCCTTCGGCGACGCGCCGATCTACCGCAACGCCCTCGACGTGGGCGGCGAATACGCCTATCGCCAGCGCGGCGAGGTCCATGCCTGGAACCCGGACACGGTCGCGACGCTGCAGCACGCGGTGCGCCTCAACGCGCAGGACCGCTACCGCGAATATGCGCGCCTCGTGAACGAGCAGGACAACGAGCTGAAGACCATTCGCGGCCTCTTCCGCATCAGAAAAGCGGACGAGACGGGACGCGCGCCCGTCGCCTTGAGCGACGTGGAACCGGCCCAGGAGATCGTGAAGCGCTTCTCCACCGGCGCCATGTCCTTCGGTTCGATCTCGAAGGAAGCGCACGAGACGCTGGCGCTCGCCATGAACGCCATCGGCGGCAAGTCGAACACCGGCGAAGGCGGCGAGGAGCCGGAGCGCTTCCGTCCGCTTTCCGACGGACGCTCCAAGCGCTCCGCCATCAAGCAGGTGGCCTCCGGCCGCTTCGGCGTGACGACGGAATATCTCGTCAATGCCGACATGATGCAGATCAAGGTGGCTCAAGGAGCGAAGCCCGGCGAGGGCGGGCAGCTGCCCGGCCACAAGGTCGACGTGAAGATCGCCCGCGTGCGTCACTCCACGCCCGGCGTCGGCCTCATCTCGCCGCCGCCGCACCACGACATCTACTCCATCGAGGATCTGGCCCAGCTGATCTTCGACCTGAAGAACGTGAACCCCGCGGCCGACGTTTCCGTGAAGCTCGTCGCCGAAGTGGGCGTCGGCACGGTGGCGGCGGGCGTCGCCAAGGCGCGCGCCGACCACATCACGATCTCGGGCTTCGAGGGCGGCACGGGCGCGTCTCCCCTCACCTCGTTGAAGCATGCGGGCTCGCCCTGGGAAATCGGCCTTGCCGAGACCCAGCAGACCCTCGTGCTCAACCGCCTGCGCGGCCGCGTGGCCCTGCAGGCGGATGGCGGCCTGCGCACGGGCCGTGACGTGGTGATCGCGGCTTTGCTCGGCGCGGACGAATACGGCTTCTCGACCGCGCCGCTGATTGCGGCGGGCTGCATCATGATGCGCAAGTGCCATCTCAACACCTGCCCGGTCGGCGTCGCCACCCAGGACCCGGTGCTGCGCAAGCGCTTCAAGGGCCTGCCGGAGCACGTCATCAACTACTTCTTCTTCGTCGCCGAGGAAGTGCGCGAGCTGATGGCCGAGATGGGCTTCACCTCCATCGACGAGATGATCGGCCAGTCCGATCTCCTCGACAAGAACGCCGCCATCGACCACTGGAAGGCGAAGGGCCTCGACTTCACGAAGCTCTTCCACAAGCCGGAAGTGCCCGAAAACGTCTCGATCCGTCACCAGGAGCGTCAGGTTCACCCGATCGCCAAGGTGCTCGACCGCACGTTCATCACCCAGGCCGGTCCAGCCCTGGAGAACGGCGAGGCGGTCGTCATCGAATCGCATGTGAAAAGCTCCGACCGGACGGTGGGCGCCATGCTCTCGGGCGAGGTCGCGAAGCGCTACGGCCATGAAGGCCTGCCCGACGACACTATCACCGTGAAGCTGAAGGGCACGGCAGGCCAGAGCTTCGGCGCCTGGCTGGCCGCGGGCGTGACGCTCAACCTCGAAGGCGAAGCCAACGACTATGTCGGCAAGGGCCTGTCGGGCGGCAAGATCATCATCAGCCCGTCCACGGCCTCGAAAGCCCGGCCTGAGAACTCCATCGTGGTCGGCAACACGGTGATGTACGGGGCGATTGCCGGTGAAGCGTATTTCCGCGGCGTCGCGGGCGAGCGTTTCGCCGTGCGCAATTCCGGCGCCATCGCGGTGGTGGAAGGAACCGGCGACCACGGCTGCGAATACATGACCGGCGGCCTCGTGGTCGTGCTGGGACAAACCGGCCGCAACTTCGCGGCGGGCATGTCCGGCGGCATCGCCTACGTGCTCGACGAGGACGGCACGTTCGGAAAGCGCTGCAACCTCTCCATGGTCGATCTCGAACCCGTCGAGGAGGAGGAGGACCTCATGCGCCGCCTCCACCATCACGGCGGCGACCTGGAGACCAAAGGCCGCATCGACATCATGGCCAACATGTCGGGCCCCGATGAAGAGCGCCTGATGCAGCTCATCACCAACCACCACACCTATACGGGCTCGACGCGCGCCAAGGAGATCCTCGACAACTGGACGACCTACCGCACCAAGTTCGTGAAGGTCATGCCGGTCGAGTACCGCCGCGCGCTCCAGGAGATGGATCGTCTCCGGAACCTGCAGGCGGCGGAATAAGGATTAAGGGGCAAACCGATGGGCAAGGTCACAGGCTTTCTCGAATACGACCGGCAGGAGCAGAAGTATCAGCTCGCCGGTGAGCGCGTGCGCCACTTCCGCGAGTTCACGCTGCCGCTCGACGACAACGATCTGAAGAAGCAGGCGGGACGCTGCATGGATTGCGGCATTCCCTTCTGCCACGGGCCGACGGGCTGTCCGGTGCACAACCAGATTCCCGACTGGAACGATCTGGTCTGGCAGAACGACTGGGAAGAGGCCGCGCGCAACCTCCACACCACCAACAACTTCCCGGAATTCACGGGCCGCATCTGTCCGGCCCCGTGCGAGGAAGCCTGCACGCTCAACCTCGAGAACCAGCCGGTCACCATCAAGACCATCGAGCAGGCCATCGCCGACAAGGCCTGGGAGATGGGCTTCGTGAAGCCGGAGCCCGCGGGCTTCTCCACGGGTAAGCGCGTCGCCGTGATCGGCTCGGGCCCCGCCGGCATGGCGGCGGCCCAGCAGCTCGCCCGCGCCGGCCACGAGGTGCACGTGTTCGAGCGTCAGGCGAAGCCCGGCGGCCTGCTGCGCTACGGCATCCCGGACTTCAAGATGGAGAAGTACCATATCGACCGTCGCGTGAAGCAGATGGAAGCGGAAGGCGTGATCTTCCATTGCGGCGTGAATATCGGCGTCGACAAGAGCTTCGCGTCGCTCCACAACGAGTTCGACGCGGTGCTGTTCGCCGGCGGCGCGGAGGATCCGCGCAATCCGAACCTGCCCGGCCAGGACCTCAAGGGCGTCCATTACGCGATGCCCTATCTCACCCAGTCGAACCAGCGCGTGGGCGGCGAGGCGGTGACCATCGATTCGATCCTCGCGGCCGGAAAGCATGTCGTGGTCATCGGCGGCGGCGACACCGCCTCCGACTGCGTCGGCACGGCGTTCCGCCAGGGCGCCCTCTCGGTCACCCAGCTCGACATCCGTCCCAAGCCGCCGGAGCGTGAGGACAAGCTGACAGTGTGGCCCTATTGGCCGACGAAGATGCGCACCTCGTCCTCCCAGGCCGAAGGCGCGGAGCGCGAGTTCCAGGCCGCGACCCTCGGGATCGTCGGCAAGAAGGGTCAGGCCACCGGCGTGCAATGCGCCCGCGTGGACGAGAAGCGCCAGCCGATCCCGGGCACCGAGTTCATCCTCAAGGCCGACCTCGTCTTCATCGCCATCGGCTTCGCCGGATCGGTGAAGGAAGGCTTGCTGGAGGAATCGGGCGTCGCCATGGACCGGCGCGGCAACGTGGTGGCGGACGACAGGAGCTACCGGACGTCGAGCGAGAAGGTCTTCGTGGCAGGCGACATGCGCCGGGGCCAGTCGCTGGTCGTCTGGGCCATCCGCGAAGGCCGCCAGGCCGCCCGCTCCATCGACACCTTCCTGATGGGCGAGAGCACGCTTCCGGTGTAAAGCATCGGACCCAAAGCTGGATCTCTGCTTTTGGGTCCGATACTCCACTCTGTGACGGGCGCATCGCATGGCCCCGGAGGCTGCGCGATGCGCTATCGCATGTTCATTTGCAAATTTCGCACGATCCAGTCGAAGCGCTCAAAAAGCTCGACACTAAACAGAACAGACGGGGAAAAGCCGCTGCTCTTGATTTTGATTTCGACGAAACAACCGCCATGTTTCGGCAAATGATATAGTTTTATCGTTATCGTTTTTGCCCCAAACTCAGGTGTGACCTGATAAACATTGATCGGCTTCGCCAAAACAAGAGCAAGATAGAGCTTAAATGCCCCTATTGCTCCAAGTGCATTCTTGTTGAGCTGCTTTGTGACATCGGAAGGTCGATGCCCTATCGTGGAGGAGATTGAGCGGCACGCTTCGAAAAGTGCCTCCACTTGACTCAGATTGAGAAACGCCTCTGCGAAATATATGCCGCTTTCAGTGCCGTCTTGCGCTTCGAAGTGAAGCGATGCAAGGCGCTGGCCGCTGTAGGCGTTATCGCCGAAAAAGTAGCGAACGAAGGCTGTCGCTTTGGGATAGGTGGTGAGCGTGATGATCTCTCGCTCTAAGACGACAGTACTTTGCTGGGAGACAAGCTTAAGACCAAACAAGGGCCAGCCTAAGTTCACCGATCCAATCATCGGTAGCACAACTCACTGTGGCTCCTGCATTGCTTGTCGCAGGACCGACACGAGATGAAATCTTGCCAGCCCCTGCACTCACAGTACGCATAAAATATATAATATCGTTAAGTTATGAGATTGCAATAGAGTTTGGGGCAGCTCTGTCTAGGGAGATCTACAATGCCTCATCCGCGCCAGACCTGCCTTCTCCTTAACAAGGGAAGGGCCCGACCTCGATCAGCTTCGATGCTCAACCTATGGGTTCGGCCACCGGAAATCGTCCGCCCGCCCAGGCCGTGAGCCCGGGGCGATGCCCACCCGCAGGGCGCGCTGCACGGTATAGGCGTTGTCCCCGGTGAGCTTCGGCGGGGTCGAGACCAGGGTTCCGCCCGGCGTCACGTCCTGACGGGTCAGGGGAAGGACCGGGCCGACCAGCGGCTTCGACGGCAGGGAGACGGGTGCGGCGGCATCGGGCGGCGCCGGGATCGCCGCCTCGATCGAAGGTGCGGCCGCGCCGTCGGCAGGCGTGACGTCTGTCGGACTGGCAGGAGCTGCCACGGGCGTTCCACCCTTGCCCAGGATCCGCTTGATCTCCGTATCGGCGAAGAAGGCGACCTTGCGGGCGCCCGCGCGGGTGAAAAAGATGCCTTCGTTGGTGCGCAGCTTGGTGGGCTCGCCGTCCACATCGGGCCCCTCGGCCGTGTAACGGTTCTCATCGTCCACGAAACCCGGCCAGATATCGACATAGGTCCCGCCGCCGCGCTGGACGCTGTCCTTGTAGATCTCGTTGATGACGACCAGATCCTCGGACGCCTTGCTGTTCTTCATGGGAGGCAGGCCGATCCACACCAGGGGGATGCCCCGCTCCTTGAACGTGTTCACGACCGCATCGACCCGCTGGCGGTAAAGCTCCTTCCAGCGGTCCGACAGGGGCTCGACGGTGTCGTCGCCGTCCTTGATCGCCTGCCGGTCGCTCGTTCCCAGCATGACCACTGCGACGCTCGCCTTCTGGCCTCCGTCGAGGGACGACTTGATGAATTCGGGCCAATCGGCCGGGTCGGTGCGTACCAGCCCCGTCTCCCGAACCTTCGGCACCACCGCCACGTCCTGATTCTCGGCGAAATGCGCTTCGAGCCCCTGGCGGGCGTAGCCGGCCAGGGCGTCCCCGAACACCACCACATAGGTGCTCGGATCGACCTTCGGCTTTTCCTGCTTGGCGACCGCTGCCGCCGGCGGAGCGGCCTTGCGGGGGCGTGCCACGGGCGTGCGGGCCGGCGGCGGAGGCTCGTCCGGCACCCCGAAGAAGCGCCGCAAGCTGAAGCCCTGCTGCTGTTGCGGCTGGGCCGGCTGGACGAGCTTTCCGGGATAATAGCCGGGCGGATAGGCTCTGAGATCGCGCTGGCCCTGCGGCTGGTAATAACCGGCCTGGGCCAGGACAGGGCTGCTCGCGCCGACGGCGAGCAGCAGAGTCAGGGTCAGAGGGCGAAGAATCGGCGCTAACGACATCGGCGGTTCCACTTCTGTCCGGACCAGCCTTGAGTATAGAGCCTTGCGGGAGCTCCGTCAGCGGGCCGTGCGCAGTTCGCGCAAGACCGCATAATCGGCATATCCATCCGGGATCAAGCCACGGCGCAGCTGGAAGTTCCGCACCGCCTCCCGGGTCTTGGAGCCGAGCTTGCCGTCCATGTCGCCCTCGTAGAGCCCGAGGCGGGCGAGACGCTCCTGCAATTCCTGGCTATGATCCTTGCTCAGCATGGGCTGATCCTTGGGCCAGGCCCCCTGGATCGGCAGGCCGCCGAGGACGCGGTCGCCGAGATGGGCGACGCCCATGGCGTAGGCGTCGGAGGAGTTGTAGGCCTTGATCACGTCGTAGTTGCGGGTCACCAGGAAGGCCGGCCCGCTCGCGCCGCCCGGCAGGAACAGGGTGGCCTCGCCGGAACGGGGCATCCCCCTCCCGTCCACGCGCCGCACGCCGACAGCCTGCCAGCGGGCGAAATCCTGCCTGAGATGCCGGTAATCGAAGCCGCGCGGCAGCGCCACCTCGAAGCCCCAGGGCAGGCCCGGCTCCCAGCCGTGCTGGCGCAGGTAATTGGCGGTGGATGCGAGGGCGTCGGGCACGGAGGACCAGATGTCCCGGATCCCGTCCCGGTTGCCGTCGACGGCGTATTTCATGAAGCTCGAGGGCATGAACTGGGTCTGGCCCATGGCTCCGGCCCAGGATCCCAGCATCTTGGAGCGGTCGATATGCTCGCCTTCCAGGATCTCGAGCGCTGTGAGCAGCTCCTCGCGGAAGAACTCGCCCCGGTAGCCCGTATAGGCCAGGGTCGCCAGCGCCCGGACCGTATAGATCGACCCGGTGAAGCTGCCGAAATTGGTCTCCATGCCCCAGACGCCAAGCACCACGGAACGCGGGACTCCATAGGTCCGCTCGACGGCGGCCAGCGTCTTCGACCACTCGGCGGCCATGTCCTGGCCGCGCTTCAGGCGCTGGGCCGAGATGGCTCCGTTGACGTATTCCCAGATCGGACGGACGAACTCCGACTGCTTTTTCGTGAGCGCGATGATCTTGGCGTCGGGCTCGACGCCCTGGAACGCCTCCTCGAAGGTCGCGCGCGACACGCCCCGCGCCCTGGCGGCGGGCCAGAGGCCCTGCACGAAGCGCTGGAATCCGGCCTGGGAGGTTTCCTGCGCCTGCACGGGCGAAACGCCACCGCCTGCGCCGACGGCGAGGCTCAGACCGAGAAGGAGTGCGCCGGAAAGGCGGCGCACGACGGAAAGCGGCTGGCGCATGGGAGTCGCTCACGGAAACAGGACAGATCTGCCCTGCCATGCGACACTAAGCAGGTTAACAGCCGGTTGATAGCTATCCGTGTTGGGAGTGCGTCCTTATGTACCCTCGTCTGGGCGGTCCGGCCGATCCGCCTTCCGCAAAACCGTCATGGTTGGCAGCTTAACCATAAGGCTTCAGCCCTAATTCAGGTCGGGAGCTGCAATAAGGCACCGCAACGATGAAACCTCACGGACGCGGCCGCGTTGGAGGAAGCCGAAGCTTGACAGTTATCGGTTCCCTTTTCCCGGTCCTGACTTAGATTACCCTTCCCTCTTGATGCTCAATCATGGCTCAATCAATGAAGCGAATTCGCAAAGCAGTCCTTCCCGTCGCCGGTCTCGGCACCCGGTTCCTGCCTGCCACCAAGGCCGTTCCCAAGGAGATGCTCTGCGTCGTCGACCGCCCGGTCGTTCAGCATGTGGTGGATGAGGCGCGCGCCGCCGGAATCGAGCATTTCATCTTCGTCACCGGCCGTAACAAGGCGGTGATCGAGGACCATTTCGACATCGCCTACGAGCTGAACCGCACCCTTGAGGGCCGCAACAAGACCAAGGAGCTGGAACTCCTCGCTAAGGACCAGCCCCAGGCCGGCCAGACGAGCTTCACCCGCCAGCAGGAACCGCTCGGCCTCGGCCACGCGGTCTGGTGCGCCCGCGAACTCGTGGGCGACGAGCCCTTCGCCGTGATCCTGCCCGACATGCTCAGCCGCGGCTCCATGGAGCAGATGATCGCGGCCTACGACAGGCACGGCGGCAACATCATCGCCGTCGAGGAGGTGCCGGAGGACCAGACGCACCAATACGGCATCGTCTCGGTCGGCCAGGAATTCGGCCAGACCTTCGAGATCACCGGCATGGTGGAAAAGCCCCCGAAGGGCACCGCCCCGTCGAACTACATCATCTCCGGCCGCTACATCCTGCAGCCCGAGATCTTCGACCTGCTCTCCACCCAGGAGCGCGGCGCCGGCAACGAGATCCAGCTCACGGATTCCATGATCCGGCTGATGAAGAGCCAACAGTTCTTCGGCATGAAGTATCAGGGCAAGACCTACGATACGGGCTCCAAGATCGGTTTCCTCATGGCCAACGTGGCCTACGCCCTGGAGCGCGAGGAGCTTTCCGCCGATTTCCGCCGGGAACTCGAAGCCCTGCTGCGGCAGAAGTAAGCGAACCTCACGGGTTCCTCATGGCCGCCTCTCTGTGCTAGAGGGCGGCCATGACGCTTGCAAAGCCAGCCTCCCTTTCGCCCGATCCTGCCATCGCGTCGGCCCTGCGCACGCTCGAAACCGAGCGGGACGGCCTGACGATCCTGATGGATGCCATTGGCAACGGCCTTGGCCCTTATCTCACGGCCGCGGTCGAAACCCTGGCCGCCGCCAAGGGCCGGGTCATCGTCACCGGCATGGGCAAGTCCGGCCATGTGGGCCGCAAGATCACCGCCACCTTCGCCTCGACCGGCACCCCGGCCCATTACGTCCACCCGGCGGAAGCGAGCCATGGCGATCTGGGCATGATCCAGACGGACGATGTGATCATCGCCCTGTCCTGGTCGGGCGAGACCGCGGAGCTAGCCGACATCATCGGCTATTCCCGGCGCTTCCGGGTGCCGCTGATCGCCCTGACGTCGAACGCGGAATCGACCCTCGGCCGGGCCGCCGATATCTGCCTGACCCTGCCGAAGGCCAAGGAAGCCTGCCCCAACGGCTTGGCGCCGACCACCTCGACGACGATCCAGCTCGCGCTGGGCGATGCTTTAGCGGTCGCCCTTCTGGAACGGCGCGGCTTCACGGCGGAGCATTTCCGGGTCTTCCATCCGGGCGGCAAGCTCGGCGCGCGCCTCAAGCTCGTGCGCGACATCATGCACAAGGACGACCGCCTGCCCGTCGTCGGCCTCGAGGCCCGCATGGACGAGGCCATCGCCGAGATCGGCCGCAAGGGATTCGGGGCCGTGATCGTGGTGAACGGCGACGGCACGCTCGCGGGCATCGTCACCGACGGCGACCTGCGCCGCAATCTCAAGCCCGATCTCATGACCCTGCCGGTGACGGCGATCATGACCAAAACACCTCGGACCATCGCGCCCGACGCTCTCGTGGCGACCGCCTTGGAGATGGAGGAAGCCTCCCGGATCACCGCCCTGATCGTGGTCGAGAACAACCGGCCTGTCGGCCTGGTGCATTATCTCGACCTGTTGCGGGCAGGTGCGGCCTAGAGCTTCTTCCACCCACGTGGAATCCACTCTTATTTGCCCGGCCGCGCTTTTTGACGGTGAACCGGATCCAGTTGACCCAATAAGCTCTAAGCCCAACCCTCGCAATCAATCGCGATCGGGAGCTCCGAGGGGGAAGAAATGACGGTAGGGCCGCGCCTCGTCCACCGCCCGGGCGAATGAAGGCCGCGCGAGCAGCCGTTCGCGATAGGCGAGGACATTTGCATGGTCCCGGCCTATCGGATGAACCCAATCGGCATAGAACAGTGACGGAGCTGCAGCGCAGTCGGCCATGCTGAAGGCGCCATGCGCCCATTGGCGCCCGGCCATGGCACGATCGAGCCATCCATAGGCAGCATCGAGCATCTTCCTTGCGTCAGTGACGCCTGCGGGATCGCGATCCGCCTCAGGCCGGATGCGATCGAACACGATCTTCTGCATGGGGGTCATGACATAGTTATCGAAAAAGCGATCCATCATCCGCACGTCGAGGGCCGCCCGGGCATCCTCCGGAATCAGCCGGACCGATCCGGGATGATGAAGCCCAAGGTGCTCGATAATGATCGTCGCCTCCATGACGGCGCGGCCGCCGTCGACGAGGACCGGAAATCGCTTGATCGGCCACAGGGCTTCCCATTCGGCATTCGCCGGCCCGCCATCGAGCATGCGGTACTCGAAGGCGATGTCGTTCTCGTACAGGGCGATGAGAACCTTCTGGCAATAGGACGAGAAGGGATGGGCATAGAGCTGCAGGGACATGCTGGGTTGACCTTTCCGAAGCTGCTTAAGGATCGTCAACCACGAGCGTCGATCCCTCGACCCGCACCACGCGCACCTTGGCGCCGGCGAACCGATCGGCCCCGATCACCCGCCAGGAGCTGTCGTCGACCCGGATGCGTCCCTCGCCGTCCTTGATCGGTGTTTCCAAGGTGAAGACTCGTCCGATCAGGGATTGACCGCGCTGGTTGAGCGCCGTGGCCGCCGTGTCGGGCTGCGTCTTCGAGCGCGTGGCGTAGCGACCCAGGATCACCGCTCCGACGGCCAGCAGGGCGAAGAGGAGCGCCGCCGCCTGCCAGGACAGCCCGAGGAGGGCATCGAGCATTCCGGTGACGATGGCGGCGAGGCCGAGCCAGAGAAAGAACGAGCCCGGCGCGAGAAGCTCGACGCCGATCAGGACGACGCCGAGGATGATCCAGGCCCATGCGCCCAACCCGATGAACGCATTGGCGATCATGGGCGCTCGGCTCCGCCTGAAACCGTGGGAACGCTGCGCGCAGGCCTGGCGCTCGCACCACCCTCGCCGAAGACCGATTTGGTCAGCTCCGCGATGCCGCCGAGGGCCCCGGCCAGTCCGGCCGCCTCGATGGGGACGATCACCACCTTCTGGTTCGGCGCCGAAGCGAGCGCCCGGATCGCATCGATGTATTTCTCCGCCACGATGAAATTGGCCGCGTTGAGATCGCCCCGTGTGATGGCGTCGCTGACCATGCCGGTCGCCCTGGCCTCGGCCTCTGCCTGCCGCTCCCGTGCTTCCGCATCGCGGAACGCCGCTTCCTTGCGACCTTCAGCAGCCAGGATCTGCGCCTGTTTCTGGCCCTCGGCGCGCAGGATCTCAGACTGGCGCATGCCCTCCGCTTCGAGAACGGCGGCGCGCTTCTCGCGCTCGGCCTTCATCTGCCGCGCCATGGCGCCGGCGAGGTCTTGCGGCGGGATGATGTCCTTGATCTCGACGCGGGTGACCTTGGCGCCCCAGGGCGAGGCCGCGGCATCGACCACGCGCAGGAGCTTCTCGTTGATCTCGTCGCGATGCGAGAGCAGCTGGTCGAGATCCATGGAGCCGACGACGGTGCGGATATTGGTCATGGTCAGCACCAGCAGGGCCTGATGCAGATTGGACACCTCGTAGGAGGCCCGGGCCGCATCGAGCACCTGGAAGAAGGCCACCGCGTCGATGGTGACGCCCGCATTGTCCCGGGTGAAGGCTTCCTGGCTCGGAACGTCGAGCACCTGCTCCATGACGTTCACCTTTTTTCCGATCTGATCGATATAGGGCACGATCAGGCCGAGACCCGGCGTCAGCGTGCGCGAATAGCGCCCGAACCGCTCGACCGTATAGGCGTAACCTTGAGGAACCGTCCGGATGCCCATGGCGATCGTCACCACGACGACGAGCACCAGCACGATGACGAAGATATCGAAACCACTCAGCGGCATGAGCCCCCCGGGCAATCCTGTTGCAGAGGGCTCACGCTAGCGCAAAGAGGGCTAGAGTCCTAGATCCACCCCTGAAGCTCGCGCTCCACGATGTGGTTGATCACGCGCATGCCGTCGTCGCTGTCGTTGAGGCAGGGCAGATAGGCGAATTCCTCGCCTCCGTTATGCATGAAGATCTCGCGGTTCTCGCCGTTGAGCTCTTCCAGGGTCTCCAGGCAATCGGCCGAGAAGCCGGGCGCCACGATGGCCATGCGCTTCACGCCGCTCTTGGCCAGGGCCTCGACGGTCTTGTCCGTGTAGGGCTGCAGCCATTCCGCCTTGCCGAAGCGGGATTGGAAGCTCATGCGGAACTTGTCCGGGGACCAGCCGAAAGCCTCCCGCATCAACCGCCAGGTCTTCACGCATTGGCAGTGATAGGGGTCGCCTTTCAACAGGTATTCCTTCGGCACCCCATGGAAGGAGACGAGGATCACCTCCGGCTCGAAGGTGAGCTTCGCCAGCTCCTTTTTCATGGAGGCGACGACAGCGTCGATATAGACCGGGTCGTCGTGATAAGGCGGCGAGACGCGAACCGTCGGCTGCCAGCGCATGTCCATGAGGGCGCGGAAGGCCTGATCGCAGGCCGTGGCCGAGGTCGCCGCCGCATATTGCGGATAGAGCGGCACCAGGAGGATGCGGTCGCAGCCCTGGTCGAGAAGCGCCTGGATCCGCTCGCGCACCTCGGGCTTGCCGTAGCGCATGGCCCAGTCGACCGTCACCTTGTCGCCTGCGATGCTTCGGATATGGGCCGCCACCCTCTCCGCCTGATTGCGGGTGATGGTCTTGAGCGGGCCCTCGTCGCGCTCGTTGTTCCAGATCGACGCATAGTCGCGGCCCTTGGGGCCGGGGCGCTTGGTCAGGATGATCAGGTTGAGGATCGGCCACCACAGGAGGCGCGGCGTTTCGATCACGCGCCGGTCGGAGAGGAACTCCTTCAGGTAAGCCCGCATGGGCCAGTAGCTGGTGCCCTCGGGCGTCCCCAGGTTCAGAAGAAGCACCCCGATCCGTCCGGTCCGAACAGCCGGATGGTCCACCGGGCGCACGCCCTGGCGAAGATCGGTCAGACTCACGCTCTCGTTCATGAAAAGTCCCTTGGCACAGGATCCGAGACACGAATCCCGCTCTCGATGCGGCCTTAGATAGAAGTTTCAGGCAGTTCCGCCAACAGGACGCCTCACCGCATCGTCAGGATTGCCTGCAAACCGACCTTGCGCAGCGCATGGGTGCGGGCGCGTCAGACGCTCATATCCGGAAACCGGGCCTCCTTGAGCACGGCATCGATGGCGACCCGCAGCCCTGACGGCTCGAAATCCGTTTCGACCTTGGCGTTGAGCTGGGTGGCCAAGACCCGATGGAGCAGGCGCGAGCCGAAACCCTGGCGCGTCGGAGAAGATACGACAGGCCCTCCCCGCTCCTCCCAGACGAGCCGTAACCGGGTTCCGTCCTCGGCCGGCTCGGCCTGCCAGGAAATCGACACCTTGCCGCCGGGCACCGAGAGGGCGCCGTATTTGGCCGCGTTCGTGGTCAGTTCGTGGATCGCCATGCCGATGGGCACGGCCGCCTCGGAGGGCAGATCGACTTCGGGGCCGTGGAGGGCGATCCTTTCGGCCGATGCATCGTTGTAGGGCCGGAGTTCCTTTTCCAGGATCTCCCGCAGGGATGCGGTCTGCCAGACGGCTTCGGTCAGCAGGGAATGCGTGTTGGCGAGCGAGATGATGCGTCCGACGAAGGCCTGGTAGAAGTCGTCGATGCTGAGCGCGGAGCGCGCCGTCGCGCCCACCACCGCCTGGACGGTCGCCAGGGTGTTCTTCACCCGGTGATGGAGTTCGCGGATGAGCAGGGATTGCTGGGTCTGGGCCTGCTTGCGCTCCTCGATCTCGCTCTGGGCGTTCCGGTAGAGGCGGCTGTTCTCAAGCGCGATGGCCGCCTGGGCGGTCAGGCCCGCCAGCAGGCGCTCCGACCGCCGGTTGAACATGGCCGCCCGCTCGTGCCCGAAGACGAGGATCCCGTGGGTGTCTCCCGTTCGAAGAACGACGGGAACGGCCAGGATGCTGCGGATGACAGGCTGGTCCGACACGGCATCCAGGGTGAACGGCGTGCCGTCGTGCCCCTGCTCGACGGCCATGTTGTCCAGGCGAACCGTCTTGCCCTCGAGGAAGGCCGGGGCGCAGATCTCCCGGATCGCCAGGACGGCGAATGCATCGCGAAGCTCCGCGGGCTCGAACTTCCCGTAATGCTCCCGTTCGCTCTGGGATGCGCCGCAGTAGAAGACGCCGAACCGGGCTTCGGTCAGCTCGATC
The DNA here is from genome assembly GCF_034627025.1 of Microvirga lotononidis. NCBI lineage: Bacteria > Pseudomonadati > Pseudomonadota > Alphaproteobacteria > Hyphomicrobiales > Methylobacteriaceae > Microvirga > Microvirga lotononidis. The sequence continues at coordinate 1,141,142 of NZ_CP141048.1, forward strand.
CCGGCATCGACGACGCTCTCGATGATGCGATCGAGGTCGAGTTCGGCCGCAAGGACGCTGCCGGTCCGGTTGAGGATCTCCAGGGCGGCGGTTTCGGTACGCAGTTCATTGGTCCGCAGCGCCACCTGCCGCTCGAGAAGTGCCGCATCGGCGGCCTGTTCGTGGAACTGCTCGGAGGCGAGCACCGTCAGCGCGAGCAAGGCCAGAAGGGCGATGAGCGCGAAAGCGCCGTAGAGCCGTGTCTGGGCGAACCACGGCGTCCAGTAGGCATCCTCCGGCATGCTGACGCCGATATAGAGCGGCATCGCATCGACCTGGCGGTAGGCTCCGACGCGCTCCTGTCCCAGGCTGACGAAGGAATAGAGGCCGGCCTGGGTAGAGGAAAGCAAGGCCTTGCTGAAGGCGGCCTTGTCGATGGGAGCGAAGGAGAGGCCGTCGGGCGGCGAGGGATGCTGCGCGATGACGGAACTGTCGGAGGCGCGTATCAGGGCGACCCGGCTGCCCTTCGGCAGGCGGATCTTCGACCAGTAATCATAGAAATAGGACAGGGAGATGGATACGGCCGCGATGCCGCCGAACTCCGCGTTCCCATCCTTCAGGCGGCGGCTGATCATGAAGGTCGGCGTCTTGGTTCCCCGCCCGATCATCGGCTCCCCGATGAACAATCCCTGATCGGCGCTCACCTGGGCGCTGAAGACGTCGTTCCCGGAATGGTTCGACGACGGCACCGGGAACCGTTCCGACGTCAGACGCAGGCGGCCGCTCGAATCGTTGAGCCAGATATCCTCGATGAAAGGCAGCGCGTCCTGGACGGCATGAAGCTGCTGCCACAGGGACCTCGAGTTTTCGATCTCGTCCCAGCTATGCCCTTGGATCAGGGCGTCGGCCTGCTTCAGGGTCAGGTCCGTGACCTCCAGGAGGCGGGCCGTGTGATCGGCCAGGAAGAAGGCCGCGTTGCGAAGGTCGTCCTCGTTGCGTTGGATCAGGCGGTTGCGCTGCTCCCAGGCGATATAGCCGAAGGTCAGGAGGATGAACACGACACCGAACAGGCCCATGAAAAGGGTCAGCCGGCCGCGCGCAAGGGAACGGCGACGCCGCTTCTGGGACAGGCTGATCGATTCCGGACGCGAGTAGAATTGCAAGGGGAGACCGCTTTTAAGTGGGAGATTCGCCGATGCACGGCCAGGATGGCACAGCAAATGCCTTTGATGGAGAGGGAATTTAAGGTTCGCCGTCCCATTGACCAGGGATGAACGAACTATCGTGCCGCAGGCCTATGAAAATGCGCCCGAACGTCACGTCCGCAATATCATTTCATGAAAACGCCGGAGTTCCTGCGAACCCCGGCGCGAACAGGGCGAAAGGCCTCCGATCGGATCAGCGCAGGACGATGCGGCCTTCGACCTTCGGCGCGACCTTTCCGGCCTTGGCCACGTAATCGATCACCTGGCTCGCCATGAGCTGGCTGGCCGCCACGTCGACGAGCGACTTGGCCTCCGTGAAGACGCGATAGCCGTCGCCGCCGCGGGCCATGAAGTCGTTCGTGGCCAGCTTGTAGGTCTTGGCCGGGTCGAGCGGCTCGCCATTGATCTTGACCGACTTCACGCGGCTGCCGACGGGCTCCTTCACGTCCACTTCCGCCACGATGCCGGAGACCTGCGGGAAGCGGCCGCCGAGTTCGCGCACCTGGCTCACGCCGTTCTCGAGCGCAGACTTGATCTGGGCGCCCGTGACTTCGAGGAGCACGGTGGTGTTGCCGAAGGGCATTTCGGCCAGGATGTTGCGGCGGGTCAGCTTCTGGCCGGCCTCGTACTGCTTGTCCGCGCGCAGGCCGCCGCCATTGGTGATGGCGACATCGGCTCCGACCGACGCCTTCAATGCATCGGCCACGAGGTTGCCCATGGCGGCCTCGCCCCCGCGCACCGTGGCGCGGCGGCTGTCGAGCGGCGTTTCCGTCACGCCGACCTCCACGTCGAGTTCCTTGGAAAGCTTGTCCTCGTACCCCTTCACCACGGCCTCGATCTCGGGATCGGGCTTGACGGTGGCGCTGTCGACGATGCGGAAATTCGGCGTCCAGGTGACGGAGGTCTTGCCGTCCTTGTTGGCCTTCGTCACGGACAGTTCCGTCACGATGATGTAATTCCCCTGCGATTCCGACTCGGTGAGGGCGACCTTGCCGTCGTAGAAGGCGAGCAGGTGCTCGTCATGGCCGCTGATGATCAGATCGACCCCCGCCGAGCGGGCGACGATCATGTCCACTTCGAGAGGCGTGTGAGCGACGGCGACGACGATGTCCGCGCCCTTCTCGCGCAGCTCCTTCGCCTTGGCACGCGCCGTGTCGATGGTGGACGAGAACTTGATGTTGCCCGGGCTCGACGCGATCGGCGTCTCCTCGGTGGTGAGGCCGAAGAAGCCGATCTTCACACCCTGCACCTCGACCATCTTGTCGGGCTTGGTGTTGGCCGGCAGGCCGTTGCCGTCGAGGATGTTGGTGGCGAGCACGTCGAACTTGGCCTCCGCCATGCGGGCGCGGAAGGCGTCGGGACCGAGATCAAATTCATGGTTGCCGGGCGTCATGGCATCGACGCCCATGCGGTTGAGGATGTCGATGATGTGAGCGCCCTTGTCGAAGCCCGACAGGAGCGAGGGCGAGAGAGTGTCGCCGGCATGGACGAAGAAGGCGTTGCCCTTGGCCTTCTCTTCCTTGATCACCGTCGCGAGCCTGGCGAAGCCGCCGCGGCCCTTTTCGGCGCTCATGCGGTCGATGTCGTTGGTCTGGACGAAGCGGATGGTCACGGCCTCCTGCGCCAGGGCCGTGCCCGACAGAAGCATGGACAATCCGAGAAACCCGGCGCGAAGCGCAGCGGAAGGCCGACTCTGAAACATGATAAAGATCCCCATAGAAGGTTGGAACCACGCCTGAAGGCATGGAACCTAGACCGGGAACGTGTCACAGAAGTAACATCCTGTCGACGGGCGTAACGCCCAGATCCGCGGCACGCCTGATGCCTTCTTCAGCGATGGCTGCAGCTCCATTGAGCCGGCGCCGCAACGGAGCCCTTACCTTACCGAAAGGCATGATCCCTTCATGACTGGACCCATCAGCCAAGCCCTTGCCGATTTTCGCGCCAAGCCCCAGGCGGCCGGCTGGCTGGAGCTTCCCTTCTTCCAGGACGGAAGTGCCGAGACGGTGGCCGCCAAGGTCGACGCTGTCATCGCCTCGGGCGCCCAGGTGCTGCCGCCCCCGGAGGCCGTGTTCACCAGCATCGCGCTGACGCCTCTCGACAGGGTCAAGGTGGTCATCCTCGGCCAGGATCCCTACCCGACGCCGGGCGATTCTCACGGCCTTGCCTTCTCCTATCGCGGCTCCCGCCGGCTTCCGGCCTCTCTGCGCACGATCCTGACCGAGATGGCCGAGGATCTGGGTGTGCCGATGCCGAAATCGGGCGACCTGTCGAAATGGGCAAAACAGGGCGTGCTGCTCATCAACACCGCGCTGACCGTGGAAGCCGGACAATCGGGAGCGCATATGAAATTCGGCTGGTCGGCCCTGGTCGATCAAGCAATTGCGGCCGTCTCCGAGCGGCAGCCGGCCGCGGTCTTCCTGCTCTGGGGGGCTCCGGCCCGCAAGCGGGCGGCGCTCGTGGACCGGACGAAGCATCTCGTGATCGAGGCCGGCCATCCTTCCCCGCTCAACCGCCTCAACGATTTCCGGGGAACCCGCCCCTTCAGCCGCGCCAATGCCTGGCTCGCCGAGAAGGGGCTGGAGCGGGTGGACTGGCGGCTGGAGCCCTGACATTCCGTAAAGGTCCTTGCCGAGAAACCTCTTCTGGGTCTAGGTCTCGCCGCAGCGAAGAACGTGGTCGCGGCCGACGCAGCAGCGACGGACTTGGAGATCAGCATGACGGAATCCCTCTTCGGACAGGTCGAGGCCTTTGCGGGCGACCCGATCCTCTCCCTCAACGACGCCTTCAAGGCCGATCCCCGTACCGAGAAGGTCAATCTCAGCATTGGCGTCTACACCGACGAGAAGGGCCGCATCCCGGTGCTGAGAGCCGTCAAGACGGCCTATGAGCGGACCGGCTTCGCCGAGCGGCCCTATCTGCCCATGGAAGGTCATGCGGGCTATCGCGAGGGTGTTCAGAAGCTCGTCTTCGGCGACGGCCACCCGGCCCGGGCCGAGAAGCGCATCGCCACGATCCAGACCCTCGGCGGCACGGGCGCGGTGGGCATCGCGGCCGACTTCCTCGCGAAGCACGCTCCCGGCCGCACGGTGCTGGTCAGCGACCCGACCTGGGAAAACCACCACGGCCTGTTCCAGCGCGCTGGCTTCACGACGACAACCTATCCCTATTGGGATCGCGCCAACCGCTCGGTCGATTTCGACGGCATGGTCAAGGCGTTTGAGGCGGCCGAGAACGGCTCCATCGTGGTGCTGCAGCCGGTCTGCCACAACCCGACCGGCGTCGATCTCGACGAGCGCCAGCAGGAGGCCGTCACCGACGTGCTCATCGCCAAGCGTCACATCGTGGTGTTCGACATGGCCTATCAGGGCTTCGGCACCAGCCTCGACGAGGATGCCGCCTTCGTGCGCCGCTATGCCCGGCGCGCGAGCTGCCTCGTGGCCAATTCCTTCTCGAAGAATTTCTCTCTCTACGGCGAGCGCTGCGGCGGTCTGAGCGTGGTCTGCCGCGACGCGGACGAAGCCGAGCGCGTGCTCGGCCAGTTGAAGCTCGCCGTGCGCCGCAGCTATTCGAGCCCGCCGATGACGGGCGGCCTTCTGGTGGCGACCGTGCTCGGCAGCGACGAGCTGCGTGCCCAATGGGCCGGCGAGGTCGAGACCATGCGCACCCGCATGGATTCGATGCGCAAGCTGCTCGCCGAGCATATCCGCGCCCTGTCGAACGAGATCGACGTGAGCTTCCTGCTCAACCAGCGCGGCATGTTCAGCTATACGGGCTTGAGCGCCCAGCAGGTCGATACCATGCGCGAGCGCGACGGCGTGTATCTCGTGGGATCGGGCCGCATGTGCGTGGCGGGGCTGAACGAGGCGAACGTGCCCAAGGTGGCGAAGAGCTTCGTCGAGGCGCAGGCGCGGGGTTAAACGAGCGTTCTATACCATGTCATCACCGGCCTCGTGCCGGTGATCTCGATTGGAAGAAGCGCAGCGCTTTACATGATCGGGATGGCCGGGACAGGCCCGGCCATGACACGGACAGGTTCAACCTTTACTCCGCCGCGGCCGCCAGCGGCTGCGGCCCGGCGCGGAACTTCGTCAGGAGATCGGCCTCCTCCGCCTTCGCGGCTTTCAGATTCCGTTCCTTGATGTGACCGAAGCCGCGGATCTTCTGCGGAACGGCGGCAAGACCCAGAGCCACGGCATGATTGCCGGCATTCAGCTTCGCGACGATTTCCTCGATCACGCCCTCGAATTCGCGGATCAGCTGGCGCTCGGTGCGGCGCTCGTCCGTATAACCGAAGACGTCGAGCGGCGTCCCGCGCAGGGATTTCAGGCCTGCAAGAACCCGGAAGGCCTTCATCATCCACGGCCCGAAGCTCATCTTCTTCGGAAGACCCGTCACCGGATCCTTCCTGGCGAGCAACGGCGGGGCGAGGTGGAATTCGTAGCGCAGGTTGTCGCCCTCGAAGGCCGACGCGACCTGCTTCTCGAAATTGCCGTTCGTGTAGAGACGCGCCACCTCGTACTCGTCCTTGTAGGCCATGAGCTTGAACAGCGAACGCGCCACGGCATCGGTGAGCGCGGTCGAGCCGGGCACGGCCTTGTCTTCCGCTGAGCGGACACGCTCGACAAGGTTGCGGTAACGGCGGCCGTAGCGCCTGCTCTGGTAGCCGGAAAGGAACGTCACACGCCGCTCGATCACTTCGTCCAAGGTCTCGGACAGCTTGCGCGATTCCGTCGGCGCCTTCAGCTCGCTCATCATGGCGGCGATCAGCTCGGGCTCGGCCGCCGCGCGGCGGCCCCAGCTGAAGGCGGCAAGGTTCATCTTCACCGCCTCGCCGTTGAGCTCGATCGCCTTCTCGATGGCAGCCCCCGAGAGCGGAACGCGGCCAGCCTGATAGGCATAGCCCAGCATGAACATGTTCGCCGCGATGGCATTGCCGAGAAGCGCCGTCGCAATCGCCGTCGCGTCGACGAAGGACACGCCGTCCGCTCCCGCCGTCGACCGGATCGCGCGCTTGAGGCGCTCGGTCGGAAGCGAGAAGTCGGCATTGCGGGTGAACTCGCCCGGCATGACCTCCGCCGTGTTCACCACGAGCGCGGTCTGCCCCTCCTTCACGGAGGCCAGCACCTTCTTGGTGCCCGTGACCACGAGATCGCAGCCGAGCACGAGATGAGCCGATTCGGCGCTCACGCGGATGGCGTGGATGTCGTCCTGGTTGTTGGCGAGCCGCACATGGCTGTAGACCGCGCCGCCCTTCTGGGCGAGGCCCGCCATGTCGATCATGCCCAGGCCCTTGCCTTCGAGATGGGCCGCCATGCCGAGGATCGCCCCGATGGTCACGACGCCCGTGCCGCCGACGCCCGTGACGATCACGTTGAACGTGCGGTCGATCGGCGGGATCGCCGGATCGGGCAGCGGCTTGAACGCTTTGCCATCCGTCGACACCGTCTCGGGAGCGGCCTTCCTGACCTTGGCGCCATGCACCGTCACGAAGGACGGGCAGAAGCCCTGGACGCAGGAGAAATCCTTGTTGCAGTTCGACTGGTCGATCTGGCGCTTGCGGCCGAATTCGGTCTCGACCGGCTGCACGGCGACGCAGTTCGACTGAACCGAGCAATCGCCGCAGGCCTCGCAGACGAGATCGTTGATGATCACGCGCTTGTCAGGATCAGGGAACTCGCCGCGCTTGCGGCGGCGGCGTTTCTCGGACGCGCAGGTCTGATCGTAGATCATCACCGTCACGCCGGGCGCTTCCGCCAATTGCCGCTGGACCGCGTCGAGCTCGCTGCGGTGATGGATCGTCATTCCGGTCGGCCAGCGGATCTCCTTCGGGTATTTGTGCGGCTCGTCGGTGACGAGCGCGATGCGCTCCACGCCTTCCTCGCGCACCTGACGGGCAATCATGTCGACGGTGAGCCCGCCCTCGTGCTTCTGCCCGCCCGTCATGGCGACCGCGTCGTTGAAGAGGATCTTGTAGGTGACGTTGGTCTTGGTGTGGATCGCCCAGCGCAGGGCCAGAACGCCGGAATGGTTGTAGGTGCCGTCCCCGAGGTTTTGGAACACGTGGCCGCGCTTGGAGAACGGCGCCTCGCCGATCCAGTTCGCGCCTTCGCCGCCCATCTGGGTGAAGCCCTCGGTGGAGCGGTCCATCCACTGCACCATGTAGTGGCAGCCGATGCCCGCATAGGCTCGCATGCCGTCGGGCACCTTCGTGGAGGAATTGTGCGGGCAGCCTGAGCAGAAATGCGGCACGCGGGTGGCCACGTCGCCGGTCGTCGTCAGCACCTCCTGCGCATGGCGAAGACGCGCCACGCGACCGCGCAGATCGTCGTTGTTGTGATAGGCGAGCAGCCGCTCGCCGATGACGACGGCGATGTCGTTGGGATCGAGCGCGCCCTTCACGGGGAAGAGCCAGCGGCCTTCCTCATCCTTCTTGCCGATGCAGAGGGGCTGGTTGGCGGTGCCGTAAAGCTCCTCGCGCAGCTGCACCTCGATGAGGGAGCGCTTCTCCTCGACCACGATGACCTTGTCGAGCCCGCGCGCGAAATCCACGAGTTCGGTTTGCGAGAGCGGCCAGGGACAGGCGACCTTGTAGAGGCGAAGGCCCATGTCGTTCGCCTTCACCTCGTCGAGGCCGAGTTCGTCGAGGGCCTGGCGCACGTCGAGATATGACTTGCCGACCGTGATGATGCCGATCTTCGGGTTGCGGCCGCCGGACAGGACGATGCGGTTGAGGTTGTTGGCGCGCACGAAGGCCAGCATGGCGTCGCGCTTGAAATCCTGAAGCCGCGCCTCCTGGTCGAGCACGCCGTCGCGGTTGCGGATGTTGAGGCCGCCCGGCGGCAGGGTGAAATCATCCGGGATGACGATCTTCACCCGGTCGAGCGAAGCATCGACGGAGGCGGTCGATTCGATGTTGTCCTTCACGCATTTGAACGCGACCCAGGTGCCGCAGAAACGGCTCATGGCATAGCCGTAGAGGCCGTAATCGAGAATTTCCTGAACGCCCGCCGGGTTCAGGATCGGGATCATCACGTCGACGAAATGGAACTCGGACTGGTGTGCGACGGTGGAGGACTCCGCCGTGTGGTCGTCGCCCATCAGGGCGAGCACGCCGCCATGCGTCGAAGATCCCGCCATATTGGCATGGCGGAACACGTCGCCGGAGCGGTCGACACCGGGGCCCTTGCCGTACCAGAGGCCGAAGACGCCGTCATACTTGCCGTCGCCCCGGATCTCCGCCTGTTGCGAGCCCCAGACGGCCGTGGCCGCGAGCTCCTCGTTGAGGCCGGGCTGGAAGACGATGTTGGAGGCGTCCAGCCACTTCCGGGCGCGCCAGAGATTCTGGTCGAGACCGCCGATGGGCGAGCCGCGATAGCCGGAGACGAACCCAGCCGTGCTGAGGCCCGCCAGCCTGTCCCGCTCGCGCTGCATGAGCAGCATGCGTACGACCGCCTGCGTGCCGGTAATGAAAACGTGATCCTTGGAAAGATCGTATTTGTCGTCGAGCGTTACGCTGCGGAGCGCACCATGACCGTCGGCCATTACCCGTTATCCTCCTGGAGCGTCTTGCTCCGCTGCCGGTGTTCCGGTCTTCTTTTGTGAATATGTCAGTAATGCTGACATATCTTCCAAAGGCCGTCAATCGAGCGCCTTCGTTTCGCCTCTGTTAACCATGAAACCCTCATACCGCTTCCAGGATCCCGGCCTTAAGCCGGACGTCATTGTTCCAGGGTCGACGCATGACACGCCATCTCGGACTGATATCGGCCCTGGCGGCCTTGAGCCTGAGCTTGGCTTCCCCAGCTCTGGCGCACCCCCATGTGTGGGTAACGGCCAAGGCGGAGGTCGTATTCGCCCCCGACGGCAAGGTGACGGGCGTGCGCCACCACTGGACCTTCGACGAGGCCTATACGGCCTACGTCACGCAGGGGCTCGACAAGGACAGCGACGGCAAGCTGACGCCGGAGGAGCTCCAGGAACTCGCGGACGAGAATGCCGCCTCCCTGAACGAATTCGACTATTTCACCGTGCTCAAGGCCCGCGGCAAGCCGCAGAGTTTCGACCCGCCGCGCGAGGCCCGGATGAGCATGGAGAAGAACCAGGTCGCCATGTCGTTCTTCCTGCCGCTCAAGGCCCCCGCGCTCCCCTCGGGAGCCGTGTCGATCGAGATCGAGGACCCGACCTTCTTCGTCTATTTCAGCCTCTCCGAGGGTCAGGCCGCCATCTCGCTCGCCAATGCGCCTCAAGGCTGCGTGACGAGTATCGCCAAGGCCAGGCCGCTCGATGCCAGCATGCAGCAGATCCTGCAGAACGAGGGGGCCATCCAGCCTCAGGATATCGGCATCGAATATTCCAACAGGGCCATCATCGCATGTCCCTGACGTCAGACACTCCTATGCTTCCAAGCGCCGCTCGCGCGCCGCTCGGGCGACGGCTCGGCCTGATGCTCGCGGCCGTCGCAATCATCGCCTTAGGCATGGGGCTGATCGGACTGTGGCTCGGACCTGTCGGCAAGCCGCCGCCGCGCAACCCCTTCGGCATGGGCCTGCGGGAGGCGACGCCGTCGGGCAGCATCGGAGCCTGGATCCTGTCCGTGCAATCCGGCTTCTACGGAAGCCTCCAGGCGGGGGTGCGCGCCATGAAGGAGAACGGCTCCGCCCTCTCCTCCCTCCTGCTCGTCGGCTTCGCCTACGGGGTCTTCCATGCGGCCGGACCAGGACATGGCAAGGGGGTGATCTCGGCCTATCTCGTGGCCGACGACAAGGCCCTGCGGAAGGGTTTCACCCTGAGCCTCGCGGCCGCCCTCGTGCAGGCGCTGGTCGCCATCGGCATCGTGTCGATCGTGAACCTCGCGCTGCGGGCAACGGCCTCCACCATGAACAAGCTTGCCATGAATATCGAGGTGGCGAGCTTCGTCGCCGTGGCCCTGCTCGGCGCCGTCATCACCTGGCGCAAGGCCGGCAAGGTGCTGGGCGTCATGGCGCTCGCCCGCAATCCCTATGCCGCCGTGCAGGAGGATTGCGACCACGTCCACATGCCGCCTCCGCAGGAACTCGGCCGCCTGACCCGCTGGCGCGACATGGCCGGGGTAGCGATCGCCGCCGGCATCCGTCCCTGCGCGGGCGCCCTCATCGTCCTGGTCTTCGCCCTGTCGCAGGGGCTCTTCGCGGCCGGCGTCGCGGCGACCTTCGCCATGGCGCTCGGCACGGCGCTGACCACCGGAGCCATCGCGGCGCTCGCGGTCTTCTTCAAGGCCATGGCCCTGCGGGTCGCCGGAGGGCGGGGAGCCTCGGGGGCCGTGGCCATCGCGGGCCTCGAGCTCCTGGCCGCCGCCTTCGTGCTGGTCCTGGGCGCGAGCCTTCTCTATGGGCTGTGGGCGGGGTAGGGATCGGCTATCGCCTTGCTTCGAACGCCATCCTCACCGCGAGGCCGCCCAGCACGGTGCCCATAAGCCAGCGCTGCGTCACCATCCAGCGGGGGCGGGTCGCCAGGAACACGGCAATCGATCCGGCCATAACGGTGATGACGGAATTCACGCTGACGCTGATGACGATCTGGGTAAAGCCGAGAACAACGGATTGCATCAGCACGCTGCCCTGTTCGGGACTGATGAACTGAGGCAGGAGCGACAGGTACATCACGGCGATCTTCGGATTGAGCAGGTTCGTCAGAAGCCCCATCATGAACAGCCTGCGCGGGCTGTCCTTGGGAAGACCCTTGACCTGAAAGGGCGAGCGTCCGCCGGGCCTGACCGCCTGCCATGCCAGGTAAAGAAGGTAGGCTGCGCCGCCGAAGCGCAGCGCATCATACGCATAGGGCACGGCCAGCACGAGCGCCGTGATGCCGAAGGCCGCACACAGCATGTAGACCACGAAGCCGACAGCTACGCCCGCGAGGGAGATGAAGCCGGCCGCGCGTCCCTGGGAGATGGATCGGGACACGAGGTAGATCATGTTCGGTCCAGGCGTCAGCACCATTCCGAGCGCAACCAGGGCAAAGGCGACGAGGCTTGTGGATTCTGGCATGGATAAGCTCCTTCACTGACCCTGTATCGAATGTCCGACCTAAAGTCCCAGGGATCCGCCATCGGAGCGTGGATCGTGCACCGCTTCGACGCGCCCGTTGCGCGGGTGCTTCACCAGCATGCCCGCATGGCCGAAGCGTCCGGAATAGGCCTCGTCCATCTCCTCGATGCGATGACCGAGCCGCGAGAGGCCGCGGATCAGGCCGGGGTCGAAATGGCTCTCCACCTTCAGCACCGCCTCGCGCTCGCGAGGCCGTGCATCGAGCAGCCAGCGCGGCGCCTCCACGGCGTCTGCCAGTCCCATGCCGGCCTCTGCGTAGCGCGAAAAGATCTGGCCGAGGAACTGAGGTTGGGTCTCGCCACCCATCGCCCCGAAGGACAGCACCCGCCCATCGTCGAACACGGCCATGGCCGGATTGAGGGAATGGAGCGGCCGGTGGCCGGGCTCCAGCCGGTTGCTGCTCGCAGGATCGAGCGAGAAGGCCGTGCCGCGATTGTGCCAGAGGATCCCCGTGGCCGGGAGCAGGCAGCCGGAGCCATAAGCCCAGAACACGGACTGGATATAGGACACGGCGAGCCCGTCGCGGTCGATGGCCCCCATCCAGATCGTGTCCCCGTCGATGGGGCGTGGCAGCGGAAAGGAGGCGGCCCGCTTCATGTCGATGAGGGCAGCCTCCCTTTCCAGCGCCTGGGGCGTCAGGAAGGAGGCCGGGTCGTGAGCGAGGTTGCGTGGGTCGGCGACCACCCGATCCCGGAGGGAGAAGGCGCGCTTCGCGGCCTCGATGAGGGCGTGATGATGCTCCGGCGTCTCGGCCCGGAGACCCTTGAGGCGCGCAACCATTCCGAGGATCAGCAGGGTGGCCAGTCCCTGGCTCGGCGGCGGCAGATTGTAGACGGTGGAGTTCTGCAGCCGGACCGACAGGGGCTCCACGACGCGGGCGCGATAGGTCTCCAGGTCGCGGCGTGCGATGGGGCTGCCGATCCGTTCCAGATCGAGGGCGATCTCCCGCCCCACATCGCCGCGGTAGAAATCGGCCAGGCCCGCATGGGCGAGCTGCTCCAGGGTGTCGGCGAGGCGCGGCGTCCGCCTCTGCGTCCGCTCCGGTGCTCTCCTGCCGTCGACCAGGAAGGCCTCGGCAAAACCGGGAACCTCATAGAGAGCGGCTTCCTCGCTGGTCACGAACCGCTCTTCGGAGCGGGAGACCGGGTATCCGTCGCGGGCATGGCGAATGGCGTCTCCGAGCAGCAGATCGAGCGGCAGCTGCCCGCCGAGCGCTTTGGAAAGCTCCAGGGCCAGCCCCCATCCGCTGACCGCACCCGCCACGGTCAGCGCCGAATCCGCTCCGCGCGGCGGGACGGCGTCATAGCCCTTCTCCCGGTAGCGCCTGATCGTGGCGAGCGAACCGGCGGGCCCGGAGGCGTCGAGGGCATGGATGCGGCCCTTGGGCTCGCGCACGAGCCAGAACCCGTCGCCGCCGATGCCATTCATGTGCGGATAGACCACCGCAATGGTCGCCGCCATGGCCACCATGGCCTCAATGGCATTGCCGCCGGCGGCAAGGACGGTCTGGCCGGTCTCGGCGGCGAGCCTATGGGGAGCCGCGACGGCGGCGGTCGAGAAGACGGGAGTTTCAGCCATGGTCTCTTGAATGTGAGGCGCGACAGAATGAGATTCGGGGAGAACTTGCACCCGAGGGGGCGTTTAGGGTAGTCCCCTTACAACAACTGGAGTTTGGCAGAAGTGGCTCAGGCGAAAAGCACCAACTGGCGCAACGTGATCACCATCATGAGCATCATGATTCTGGTCGGCGGGGAAGTTTTCGGTGTTGCGATTGCCGCCGGCTGGGCCATCGCCGGCCTGTTCGAGCTCGGAGATCACGTCGGCTACGCCCTCATGGTCCTGTTCAGCCTGTTCGCCATCTACGCCCTCGTTCATCTCTGGCGCCGCTGCGTCGCCGCCGAGCCGCTGACCGGGCGGGCTTAAGGCTCCTCGCACGCCTTCATCACGACCGGATCGGCTGCGGGCGGCACATAGGCCTCCATCGGGCGGCATTGGCCCGAAATGCAGATCCGCCAATCGGCCGTTGCGCCCGAGCGGCGCATGACCACCTGTTCCTGCGGCGGCAGGCTTGGTTTCCACGCCCAGACACCCTTGGCGAACCTGGCTTCCGGCGGCGGCTCCATCCCGGCCCCGGAGCCGCGCACACGCGCTTCGACGAGTTCGAGCCCCGCCGGCGTCGAGCGCCAATCCTCCTCCCAGGCGATCTTTTCGACCGAATGCGTCCAGGCGAGGGTGATCGCGCCCGCCATCAGGGGCGCGACCGTGGAGCCGGCGAGCAGGCAGATCATCAACCGACAGCCGGTGTGGCGACCCGGCGCAACTGCCAGACGTGGAACCCGACGAAGAGCGCCGCGAGCACGAAACCGATCTCGTCGGTGAGCGTAATCGCCGCCACGAGGAAGCCAGCCGCCACCGCAGCCCAGAGCCGTTCCCACCATGCCAGAGGCTTCAGGAAATAGCCGACCGATGCCATGCCCCAGAGCACCATGGCGAGCGAGGCCTTGATGACGATGTAGACGACCGCGAGCCAGTAGCCAGCCCCTTCGAGGCCTGGAACCGGCTGCAGCATCAGGGTCGGATCGTAAACGGCCATATAGGGGATGACGAAGCCGGGCAGCGCGATCCGGACGGCCTGAATGCCGATCTTGAGCCCCGATTCCTTCGCCATGGGGGCGGCGGCGAAAGCCGCCAGCGCCACTGGGGGCGTCAGGTCCGCCATGATGCCGAAGTAGAACACGAACATGTGCGAGACGATGAGGGGCACGTCGAGCTGCAGCAGGATGGGGGCCGCGAGCGACGATGTGATGATGTAGTTGGGGATCGTCGGGATGCCCATGCCGAGGATCAGACTGAAGATCATCGTGAGCACGAGGGCGGCGAAGATGTTCTCCTTGCCGATGGAGATCATCCAGGTGCCGACGATGGTGCCGAGGCCGGTCAGCGTCATGGTGCCGATCACGATGCCCACGACCGCGCAGGCGAGACCGACCGGCAGCGCCTGACGGGCGCCGTCCGCCATGGCGTCGACGCAGGCCTGCAGCGTCGTGCGTCCCCGCCCCGTAAATGCGTTCCAAAGGGACAGGGCAGCGACGACGAGGACCACCAGCGTCACGGTCGAAGCGAGCGAATAGGTCGCCACCAGCGCCAGCCCGATCCAGAACACGATGCGCAGCGCCGGGACGGCCAGCCCGGCCGCAATCGCAGTGCCGAGGATGAGCGCAACGGTCAGCGACAGGCCCACGGCTCCGGCGAAGAGCGGCGTATAGCCGGTGAAGAGGAGATAGACGAGCACCCCGAGCGGCGCGATGAGGAACCACTTCGACTTCATCTCGGCCCAGGCATTCGGCAACTCGGCCTTCGGCAGGCCGCGCAGGTTGCGCTTGCCGGCTTCCAGATGCACCGCGAGATAGCAGGCCGCGAAGTAGAGGACGGCCGGAATGATCGCCGCTTCGACGATCTTCGAATACGGCACGTCGATCGTCTCGGCCATGATGAACGCCACGGCACCCATGACCGGCGGCATGATCTGGCCGCCCATGGAAGACGTCGCCTCGACGCCGCCGGCGAAGGCGGACGTGAAGCCGAAGCGCTTCATGAGCGGGATCGTGAACTGGCCCGAGGCCACCACATTGGCCACCCCCGAGCCCGAGACCGTTCCCATGAGCGCGGAGGAGGCCACGCAGACCTTGCCGGGGCCGCCCTGCTTGTCGCCGAAGACCGCCATCGAGATGTCGTTGAAGAAATCGATGACGCCGGCCTTCTCCATGAAGGCGCCGAACAGGATGAACAGGAAGATGTAGGTCGCTGAAACCAGCGTCGGCGTGCCGTAGATGCCTTCCGTTCCGAACGACATGTGCTCGATCACCTGTTCGAGCGAGTAGCCGCGGTGATCGAGAGGAGCCGGCAGGTAATGTCCGAAGAGGCAATAAGCCAGGAACAAGCCGGCCACGATGGGCAGGGCCGGCCCCATCACGCGCCAGACGAGATAGATCAGGATCGCGAGCGAAGCGATGCCGACGACGAGATCGAGCGTGGTGAGCTCGCCCGCGCGAATCACGAGCTCCTCGTAGAGCGCCCAATGGTACAGCCCCACCAGGAAGCTCGCGACGCCCACGATCCAGCCGATGGCGCGCAGCGATGACGAGCCGGAGCGATGATTGGCGATCATCGCTCCGGCCACGAGGCACAGGAAGCCCACGTGGATGGTGCGCACGACCTGGCTCGGCATGCTGCCGCCGAACCAGAGGACAAGCCCGAACGCGCCGGCAATGGCCGCCCAGCCGAGAGCTCCGTCAATGATGCTGCGACGGCGCACGGCCAGCCCGGCCAGCCACGCGGCCCAGGCCACCATGGCGACGGCCCACAGATGCGTGAGGCTTAAGCCCGCGATGAAGGGCTGGTCGAGAGGGATGCCGAAGGAGGTGATGATCTGGAACGTGGAGAACGAGACGGCGATCCAGAAGAGGAGCCGCCCCAGCAACCCGTCGCCGAAGCTCTCCGGCAGGCCATGCTCCGGGTTCACGCTTTCGGACGGCGCTTCCATCTGGGCGAGTTCGGAATTGTTCACACCCTGGCTCATGGCGCGGCGTCTCCTCGATGATGGTTCTTCGTTCTCATGAAAAAGGCCGGAGCAGTTCACCTGCCCCGGCCCGGATGTAAATCGGCCGAAGGGTTTAGGAGCCTTATTTCTTCACGCCCTTCTCGTCGAAATAGCGCTGCGCGCCCGGATGCATCGGAACGGGCATGCCGGAGAGCGCGCTCTCGAGCTTGATGTCCTTGGCGGCCGCGTGGGCTGCGGAGAGATCCGGCAGGCTCTCATAGATCGCCTTGGTCATCTGGTAGACGGTCTCGTCCTTCACGCCGGAATGGGTCACGAGATAATTCACGACGGCGGCCGTCTCGACGGGAGCGGTCTGGCCGCCATAGGTGTTGGCGGGAATCGTCGCCTTGACGTAGGGTGTGCCGACCTTCTCGACGATCGCGGCCGGGATCTCCACCACGACGATCGGCACAGACGTGGAGAGGTCGCGGATCGAGGAGACGCCGAGGCCGGCCGATTGCAGGGTGGCGTCGAGCTGGCGGTTCTTCATCAGCTCGACCGATTCGCCGAACGGCAGGTACTCGACCTTGCCGAGATCCTTGTAGGTCAGGCCCGCCCCATGGAGGATCGCCCGGGCATTGAGCTCGGTGCCGGATTTCGGCGCGCCGACCGAGAGGCGCTTGCCCTTCAGATCCGCGAGCGACTTGATGCCGGATTCCTGCGTCGCGACGATCTGGATGTAGTTCGGGTAAATGGCCGTGACGCCACGCAGCTTGTCGAGCTTGCTCTTGAAGCCGGCCTCCTCGTCGCCCGCCCAGCCCATGGCGAGGCTGTCGCCGAGGGTGAAGCCGATCTCGCCCTTGCCCTGCTGCAGGAGAGTAAGGTTTTCCACCGAGGCCTTCGTGGCCTGGACCGACGGCCGCGAGCCCTGGACCTTCTCCGAGAAGACCTTGGAGAGAGCGACGCCCAGCGGATAGTAGACCCCGGATGTGCCGCCGGTCAGGACGTTGATGAAATCCTGGGCCTGGGCCGGAATGCTGGCGCCCGCAAGCGCAAGGGCGGCCGCTGCGCCGACGACGCGGCGCATGACTGTTCGATACATGGCGTACTCCCTATCTGACGGCGTAATTATCGCTACGCCTGTGTGTGGGCTAACTTTGACCGCTGACGAAGATTTCTCAAGAGGCTAAGAGGGACTTAATCCTGCCACCTTGGTCGGTAGGGGTGCGTCCTTCCACAGACACATGCGCTCATCCATGATCAATCGCCGCCGCTTTCTCCAAACCGCTACCGCCACGGCCGCCCTCGCCGCGCAGGGCTTTTCAGGGGCAGCCCTGGCCCAGCAGGGCCTGAAGATGGGGATCCCCTCCCCCTTCTCGTTCGACGATCTGAAGAAGCGGGCGCAGGACATGGCGCGCTCGCCCTATGCGGCGCCGCAAAGCCCGTCGCCCGAGGTGCTGGCCCAGATCGACTACGACGCCCACGGCAAGATCCGGTTCAAGACCGATCTGGCGCTCTGGGCCAACGGGCCCAGCGAGTTCCCCGTCACCTTCTTCCACCTGGGCCGCTTCTTCCAGAAGCCGGTGCGCATGCACGTGGTCGAGAATGGGCAGGAACGCGAGATCATCTACGACAGCGACTACTTCGACATGCCGGCGGATTCGCCCGCCCGGAAGCTGCCGGACAATTCGGGCTTCGCCGGCTTCCGCTTCCAGGAGGCCCGCAACGGCAAGCTCGACTGGAGGAAGAACGACTGGGTGGCCTTTCTCGGCGCCTCCTATTTCCGCGCCATCGGCGAGCTCTACCAATACGGCCTCTCGGCCCGCGGCCTTGCCGTGGACGTGGCGGTCTTCGGGAAAAACGAGGAATTCCCCGATTTCACCCACGTCTATTTCGAGACCCCGAAGCCGGGCTCGGATACGGTCACGATCTATGCCCTGCTCGACGGCCCGAGCGTCGCCGGCGCCTATCGCTTCGTCATGCAGCGGGCGGAGGCGGTGATCATGGACATCGATGCCGCCGTCTTCATGCGCCAGGACGTGAGCCGCCTCGGCCTCGCGCCCCTGACCTCCATGTACTGGTACTCGGAGAAGTCCAAGACCACCGCCATCGACTGGCGCCCCGAGATCCACGATTCGGACGGGCTCGCCATGTGGACCGGCACGGGCGAGCGGATCTGGCGCCCGCTCAACAACCCGCCGCGCATCATCACCTCGGCCTTCGCGGACGAGAACCCCAAGGGGTTCGGTCTGCTCCAGCGCGACCGGAACTTCGACCATTACCTCGACGGCGTCTATTACGACCGCCGCCCGTCCCTCTGGATCGAACCGCAGGGGACCTGGGGCCGGGGCTCCATCCAGCTCGTCGAGATCCCCACCGACGACGAGATCCACGACAACATCGTGACCATGTGGGTGCCGGCGGACCCGGTGCGCGCGGGCCAGGCCATCGAGCTGCGCTACCGGATGTACTGGTCGGCGGAGGAGCCCTATCCGACCCCGCTCGCCCGCGTGGTCGCCACCCGCTTCGGCAATGGCGGGCAGGCCGGCACGATCCGGCCGAAGGGCGTGCGCAAGTTCATGGTTGAGTTCCTCGGCGAGCCCCTGACCAGGCTCCCGAGCGGCGTGATCCCCAGGCCCGTGCTGACCGCCTCCCGGGGCGAGTTCTCGAACATCCTCACGGAGGCCGTCCCCGACAACGTGCCCGGCCACTGGCGCACCCAGTTCGACCTCACCGTGACCGGGACCGAGCCGGTGGAGATGCGCTGCTACCTGCGCAACGAGAGCGAGATCCTGAGCGAGACCTGGCTGTACCAGTACCACCCGGCGTTCTGAGATATCTCCATATAAACCATACGGTTGATAGGGGCGTATAAAATACTATACGCCCCTGGAAATGGCGGGCGAACCGGTCTATGTAGAGGCCATGTCGCATGGCCATCACCACCATCATCATTCCCACGAGCATCGGGCGGTTGCCGCCGCTCCGACCTTTTCGCTCCTGCGTCTCTCGGTCGGGCAGCGTCTGGCTGGAACAGCCGTCGTGCTGGCAGGGTTATGGGTGCTGGTCCTTGGCGTGATGGGATAACGCATGTCCGCAGCATCGGCCGCCATCCGTTTCGATGAGGTGACCCTCGGCTACGGCCGCAGGCCCGCCGTGCATCACCTGGACGGGGAGATCCCCGCCGGTTGTCTGATGGCCGTGGTCGGGCCCAATGGGGCCGGAAAATCGACCCTGCTCAAGGGCATCGTCGGCACCCTCAAGCCCCTCGAGGGCGATATCCGGTGTCATGCCTCGCGCGGCATCGCCTATCTGCCCCAGGCGGCCGAGATCGACCGGTCCTTCCCGCTCTCCGTCTACGATCTCGTCGCCATGGGTCTCTGGACGCGCTCCGGCCTGTTCGGCGGCATCTCCCGGCAGGACCGCGCCAGGATCGACGCCGCCCTGGCGGCCGTGGGCCTGACCGGCTTCGAGCGGCGCCCGATCTCGACCCTGTCGGGCGGACAGATGCAGCGGGCACTCTTCGCGCGCCTTCTCCTCCAGGACGCCCCGGTGATCCTGCTCGACGAGCCGTTCACGGCCATCGATGCCAAGACGACCGCCGACCTGCTCGATCTGGTGCGCCGCTGGCATGCGGAATCCCGCACCGTCGTCGCCGTGCTGCACGACCTCGACATGGTCAAGCGCGCCTTCCCCGAGACCCTGCTGATCGCCCGCGAGCCGGTGGCCTGGGGCGAGACGGTCGAGGTCTTGAGCCCGGAGAACCTCCTGAAGGCCCGGCGCATGGTCGAGGCCTACGATCCGCACGCGGATGTCTGCCACCGCAACGTCGCGTGAGGAACCTGCCAATGCTCGACCTGTTCTACACGCCGTTTTCCGAATTCGAATTCATGCAGCGCGCCCTGGTGGGCGTGATCGCGATCGCGCTGGGCGGCGGGCCCGTGGGCGTCTTCCTGATGCTGCGCCGCATGAGCCTGACCGGGGACGCCATGGCCCATGCGATCCTGCCCGGCGCGGCCGTGGGCTATCTTGTGGCCGGGCTCTCGCTGCCGGCCATGACCATCGGCGGATTGTTCGCGGGCGTGATCGTCGCGGTTGCGGCGGGCCTCGTCTCCCGCTTCACCTCCCTGAAGGAGGATGCGTCCCTGGCAGCCTTCTACCTGCTGTCCCTGGCGCTCGGCGTCACCATCGTGTCGCTTCGCGGCTCGAACGTGGACCTGCTGCACGTGCTGTTCGGCACCGTCCTGGCGCTCGACGACGGAACGCTGCTGCTCCTCGCCTCCATCTCGACCATCACCGTCCTGGCGCTCGCGGTGCTCTACCGGCCGCTCGTGCTCGAATGCGTGGATCCGATCTTCCTCCGGTCCGTGAGCCGTGCCGGCACGCC
Source organism: Microvirga lotononidis (assembly GCF_034627025.1). Classification (NCBI taxonomy): domain Bacteria; kingdom Pseudomonadati; phylum Pseudomonadota; class Alphaproteobacteria; order Hyphomicrobiales; family Methylobacteriaceae; genus Microvirga; species Microvirga lotononidis. The sequence goes on from NZ_CP141048.1 coordinate 1,161,341, forward strand.
GACGCACCTGATCTTTCTCGGGCTCGTCGTGATGAACCTCGTCGGCGGCTTCCACGCGCTGGGAACCCTGCTCTCCGTCGGCATGATGATGCTGCCCGCCGCCGCATCGCGCTTCTGGACCAGCGACATCACCATGATGATGCTCGTGTCCGTCCTCATCGGCATCCTGTCCGGATTGAGCGGTCTCCTGCTCTCCTTCCACGCGGAGCTGCCCGCAGGGCCTGCGATCATCCTCTCGGCCGGCGCCGTCTACGTGATGTCCCTCGTGCTCGGGCGCGAGGGCGGCCTGCTGTGGCTCGCATGGCCCGGCAGGCATCTGGAAGCCTGACCTTCTTCACATAAGGATCAAGACCCATGCTGACGCGAAGAGCTGCCGTATCCCTTCTGGCAGGATGCCTCACCCTTGCCGCCTCGTCGCTGCCGGCAGCCGCGCAGAATGCCGAGAAGCTGAAGGTGGTCGCGACCTTCTCGATCCTCGGCGACATGGTCCGCAATGTCGGCGGCGAGCGCGTCGAGGTGACGACCCTCGTCGGCCCGAACGGCGATGCGCATGTCTATTCCCCGACGCCCGCCGACGGACGGCGCCTGTCCGAGGCCAAGGTCGTCTTCACCAACGGGTTGAAGTTCGAGGGCTGGATCGACCGGCTCGTGAAATCCTCCGGCACGAAAGCCGTGAAGGTCGAGGCCGCCAAGGGCATCAAGGTCCTGTCGAGCGAAGACGACGGCCATGACCATGGGCACGATCATGGCGGCGCCGACCCCCATGCCTGGCAGAGCATCGGCAATGCCAAGATCTACGTGGCCAATATCCGCGATGCCCTGATTTCCGCCGACGCGGCCAGCAGGGCCGCCTACGAGGCCAATGCCGCCGCCTACCTCGCGCGGCTCGATGAGCTCGACGCGGAGGTGAAAGGTCTCGTGGCCAAGATTCCCCCCGAGCGGCGCAAGCTCATCACCTCTCACGATGCCTTCCGCTATTTCGAGGCGGCCTACGGCATCGACTTCGTGTCCCCCCAGGGCGTCTCGACGGAATCGGAGGCCTCCGCCAGGGACGTGGCCAGGATCATCCAGCAGATCAAGCGCGAGAAGATCACGGCCGTCTTCGTGGAGAACATCTCCGACGCCCGCCTGATGGAGCGCATCGCGAAGGAAACCGGCGCGAGAATCGGAGACCGGGTCTATTCCGACGCGCTCTCGGACGAGAACGGCCCCGCTGCCACTTACATTGATATGATGAGACACAATATAAGGGCTTTCAGCGCGGCCCTGTCGAGCTGAAAGCCCTGATCGCTGCGGCGCTTGGTGTCATTCCCGGCGAGCGCAGCGAGGGAAGGGAATCCAGGTAAGGTGCCCAACCTGCGCCTGGATCCCCTTCCCGGCCTGCCTGGCAGGCCGCCGGGGATGACACCCAATTTTTCTGGAAGCTCCGATGACCGACAAGATTCCCGTCACCGTCCTCACAGGCTATCTCGGCGCCGGCAAGACCACCCTTCTCAACCGCATCCTCACCGAGCAGCACGGCAAGAAATATGCCGTGATCGTCAACGAGTTCGGCGAGATCGGCATCGACAACGAGCTCGTCGTCGGCGCCGACGAGGAAGTGTTCGAGATGAACAACGGATGCATCTGCTGCACCGTGCGCGGCGACCTGATCCGCATTCTCGACGGGCTGATGAAGCGCAAGGGCAAGTTCGACGCCATCATCGTCGAGACCACCGGCCTCGCCGATCCCGCCCCCGTGGCCCAGACCTTCTTCATGGACCAGGACGTGTCCGACACCGCCCGCCTCGACGCGGTGGTGACGGTGGCCGACGCCAAGTGGCTGTCCGACCGCCTGAAGGACGCCCCGGAGGCGAAGAACCAGATCGCCTTCGCGGACGTGATCATCCTCAACAAGATCGACCTCGTTTCCGCGGGTGAACTGGAAGAGGTCGAGGCGCGGATCCGCGCCATCAACCCCTACGCCAAGGTCCACCGCACGCAGAACTGCGCCATCCCGATCTCCGAGGTCCTCGACCGCAAGGCGTTCGACCTCGACCGGATCATCGAGATCGAGCCCGACTTCCTGGAGGAAGGCCACCACCATCATCACGACGAGGAGATGCAGTCCGTTTCCGTCGCCATCGACGGCGAGGTGGATCCGGAAAAGTTCATGCCCTGGATCTCGAACCTCACCCAGGTCGAGGGCCCGAACATCCTGCGCTGCAAGGGCATCGTGGCATTCCCGAACGAGCCGAAGCGCTTCGTCTTCCAGGGCGTCCACATGATCCTGGACGGGGACGTGCAGGGCGAATGGAAGCCCGGCGAGAAGCACACCTCGAAGGTGGTCTTCATCGGCCGCGACCTGAACGAGAAGGCGATCAAGGAAGGATTCCTGGCCTGCGCGGCCTGACGGCTGCGGAATCGGATCCGCCGGTGGTGTTCGCCTGCGGGTCCGATGCTATATGGCAGCGCGCATGAAGGAATCGCTTTGATGAGTACTGGAACCGCTCCGTCCCTGACCCAGAACGTGGCGCCTCTCGCGGCAGGCGCGCATGTGACCGGGATCGGCTGGCTGAAGGGCACGGCCGCCTTCGGCCTCGGCGACGGCGGCGTTCTCCTGGCCAAGGACGGCGAGAGCCATCGCGTCGAGGCGCACCCGGATGCGGGCGTGCTGGTGGCGGCCAGCGACGGCGAGCGCTTCGTCACCGGCGGCGACGACGGCCGCGTCGCCGTCACGGGATCCGACGGCTCCACGAAGACCCTGGCTGAAACAAAGGGTGCCTGGATCGACTCGCTCGCCGTCAACGCGGGTGGCGCCTTCGCCTATGGCGTCGGCAAGCGTGTGATCGCCCGCGACGACAAGGGCCGGGAGAAGACCCTCGAGGTTCCCTCCGCGGCCCGCGGCCTCGCCTTCGCGCCCAAGGGCTACCGGCTGGCGATCTCCCATTACAACGGCGCGACGCTCTGGTTCCCCAACGTGGAAGCCAAGCCCGAATCCCTGGAATGGAAAGGCTCCCATCTCGACATCACCTGGTCGCCCGATGCCCGCTTCGTGGTGACCTCCATGCAGGAGAACGCGCTCCACGGCTGGCGGCTCATCCCGGACAAGGGCCATATGCGCATGAGCGGCTATCCGTCGAAGACGCGCTCCTTCTCCTGGTCGAGCGACGGCAAATGGCTCGCCACCTCCGGCGCGGAAGCCGCCATCATCTGGCCCTTCGAATCGAAGGAAGGCCCCATGGGCAAGGCGCCGCGGGAATGCGGCGTGCGCCCCGCCAAGGTCAGCCGGGTGGCCTTCCATCCGAACACCCTCGTGCTGGCGGTGGGCTACGAGGACGGCTGCATCCTGCTCATCCGTCTCAACGACGCCTCGGAACTCCTGGTCCGCCCGGCCGTCAAGGACAGCGGCATCACGGCCATGGCCTGGGATAAGGGTGGGAAGCGCCTCGCCTTCGGCTGCGAGGACGGCCAGGCTGGCATCCTGACCCTGCCGTGAGGTCGCCCGTGGTCCGTCTCGGCGCTTTCCTGAGAGGCACGTTCGGCCTGCCCAAGCCCGACAAGCAGGCGGTCGACCGGGTGAAGGACCTCGCACGGTCAGCCCTCGAGACGGCGCCGGATACCGCCTTCGCGGTCAATGAAATCGCCTGCAACGATCCCGGCTGCCCCGGGATCGAGACCGTGATCCTGGTGATGGAGCCCGGCCGGAAGACCCGGGCGCTCAAAATCGCCAAGTCTCTCGACGACGTCATGGAACAAGATATCATCGGAGCTCTTGATCCTTAGGCATCGGACCCGAAAGTGGAATGCACTCTCGGGATCCATTCGATGCCTTTTCTGAAGCGACGCATCGTGTGGAGCGGACCCGGAGGGCCGCGTCAGCGAAAACCGGACCCCGTTTTTCCGCACGATGCGTGGAGGCCAAGTTTGTCCAGGATCGTTCGCATCGTGGCTTTCGGATTGGGCCTGTGTGGCGGTGTCGTCGCCTCACAGGGGCCCGAATTCGCGCAGCAATACCGTCAGCGCCTCGGCGGCACCATCGACGAGCTGCAGCGCGTGATCACGCGTTTCGATGCGGATGCGCAGGCCAGCGGCGAGACCCTGGAAAGCGCCATCACCCGCCTGCGCTCCAACGCGGACGATTTCGTCAGCCGCCAGGGCGCTGCCATGCAGGCCAATGTGGAGCGCCTCAGCCGCCTGGAAGCCCATCGCGGCGCGATGATGCAGGCCGGCCCCTTCTCCCGCATCGCCCTGATGGTGCGGGACGGCGACCAGGACGTGATGGAAGCGGTCTATCGCGATTTCGAGCCGGCCCTGCCGGTGACCGAGGAAGGAATCCTGTCGAGCGCGGCCGGCTTCGTCGCCCTGTGGGGCGGCATGCTCCTGCTGGCGGGTTTTATTCGCAGCCTGTGGCGGCGGCCACGTCACACGGCGAGAGCATAACGGGGTCGTCTCACACACTCTCCCCTGCTCCTCAGAATGAGGTTAGGTTTGAGTCGTCCCGATTAAGCCCCACGCTCCGGCTTTCCGGCCAGCACAACATAAAATCCCAGACCATCCTGCGCCGGCAGGGTCTGCAGCCGGTCGATCCAGCCGCGCTTCTTCGCGTCGAGCAGGGCCTTGCCTACGGGCTGGAACAGCGTCTCGCCGCCGCCTTCCGGCGGCGGATCGAGGCGGATGGCGACCGCTTTCGGCGCCGCGAAGCGGCTGCGCTCCAGCATGTCCTGGATCGACGCTTCCGCCTTCGCGCGCGAGACGCCCCGCAGGTCGAGCACGCTTTCGGCATCCGTGACGCCGAGGCCGCCGCGGAACTTGTTGGCGTAGAATTCCTCGAAATGAGGCATACCGGCTCACTCCATGGGTCGTGCCCGGGCCAAGCCCGGGCACGACGTATCGGTCAGCGCACCAGGATGTTCCGGAACTGCCACGGGTCGGAGGTGTCGATGTCCTCCGGGAAGAATCCGGGGCGGTCGTCGAGCGGCGTCCAATCCGTGTAATAGCCCTTCACCGGACCCAGATAGGGCAGTTGCACCTCCAGGCAGCGGCGGAAGTCGATGTCGTCGGCCTCCACGATGCCCGCATTCGGATTCTCCAGCGCCCACACCATGCCGGCGAGCACGGCGGAGGTCACCTGAAGACCGGTCGCGTTCTGATACGGCGCGAGCTTGCGGGTTTCCTCGATGGACAGCTGCGAACCGTACCAATAGGCGTTCTTGCCGTGGCCGTAGAGCAGCACGCCGAGTTCGTCGATGCCGTCGACGATCTCATCCTCGGTGAGGATGTGCTGCTTGCCCTGGAACTTGCCGGCTGCGCCGAACATCTCGTGCATCGACAGCACCGCGTCGTTCGCCGGATGATAGGCGTAGTGGCAGGTCGGACGGTAGGCGACCTTGTCGCCGTCGCGCACGGTGAAGTAATCCGCGATCGAGATCGCCTCGTTATGCGTGACGAGGAAGCCGTATTGCGGACCGGGCGTCGGGCACCAGGTGCGCACGCGGGTATTCGCGCCGGGCTGGAGCAGGTAGATCGCCGCGCCGCAGCCCTTGTCGTGCGTGCGGGCGTTGTCCGGCATCCACGTCTCGTGCGTGCCCCAGCCGAGCTCCGCCGGCTGCAGGCCCTCGGACACGAAGCCGTCCACCGACCAGGTGTTCACGAACACGCCCATGGGCTTGGGATGCTCGGCGCGCTGCGTGTCGCGCTCGGCGACGTGGATGCCCTTCACGCCGATGCGCTGCATGAGCGCGGCCCATTCCTCGCGGTTCTTCGGCACTTCGACGTCGAGGCCCGTATCCTTGGCGATGTTGAGGAGCGCCTGCTTCACGAACCAGGACACCATGCCGGGATTGGCGCCGCAGCAGTTCACCGCGGTAGGACCGCCGGGGTTCTGCCGGCGGGCGTCGAGGATGTTCTCGCGCAGCATGTAGTTGGTGCGCACGGACGGGTCGGCGTTCTTGTCGAAGTAGAAGCCGGCCCAGGGCTCGGCCACGGTGTCGATGTAGAGAGCGCCGAGCTCGCGGCAGAGCTCCATGATGGCGCGGGACGACGTGTCCACCGAGACGTTCACGCAGAAGCCCTGCCCGCCGCCTTCCGTCAGCAGCGGCGTCAGGATCTCGCGGTAGTTGTCGGGCGTGAGCGCCTTGTTGACCAGCGTGATTCCGCGCACGTCGAGCATGCTGCGGTCGGTGTCGACAGGATCGATGACCGTGAAGCGGTTCTTGTCGAACTCGAAATGCCGTTCGATCAGGGGCAGCATGCCTTTGCCGATCGAACCGAACCCGATCATGACAATCGGGCCGGTAATGCGGCCGTGGATGGGCCAAGTGGTCATCGATTATTCTCCTTTGCGGGTCCTGGAACAGGACGAGAGGTCTCCGGTGTGAACGGTTCCGGGCGCATCTAGGATTGAGGAGCCCCCGGGGTCAATGGCTGTGGCTCTCCACAAGTGCCGAAGCGCAATTTCCCTGCGGATGGCGAAGGCCGGATGACGACGACAGCCATGCCGGTCCATTTCGTCCTCGACATCGTGAAACAGGACTGCAAGATCGCAGGATCTTCGTCTCTCAGCCGGCTCGGACCGATGAAATTTCATGAACTTGTCAGGGAGCACTGGCGCATCATCGGCTTCGGCTTCGCGCTGACCTTCCTGTCCTCCTTCGGCCAGACCTTCTTCATCTCCCTGTCGGGGCCGGATATCCGCGAGACGTTCGGCCTGACGCACGGCGCGTTCGGCTCCATCTATTCCGCCGCAACCCTGTCCTCGGGACTGCTGATGATCTGGGCCGGCAGCGTCATCGACCGGGTCGACATCCGGCTCTACGCCACCACGGCCATGCTCGGCCTGACCGTGGCGGCCGTCGGCCTGTCCCTTGCGCCCAATCTCATCCTGCTGGGCCTCAGCCTCTTCGCCTTGCGCCTCTTCGGCCAGGGAATGCTCAGCCATGCGGGCGTGATGAGCACGGCCCGCCTGCACGAGGGCGTTCGCGGCCGGGCTCTGGGCGTGGCGGCTCTCGGCTTTCCGGCCGGCGAAGCGACCCTGCCGGCGATCGCCATCGCGCTGATCGCATTCTTCGGCTGGACGGGCGCCTGGCGCATCGTCGCGCTCGTCATCGTCGCTGCGCTCTGCCTCGGCTGGCTGCTCGGCGCGCTTCTGAAGCGAAGGGATGCCGACCTCGGCGGAGCTGCACGGAAAACACCCTTGAACGATGCGGGACCGCGTTGGGCCGACATCTTGCGGGACTGGCGCTTTCTTGCGCTGATCCCCACCATGATCGGCTATCCGGCCATCATGACGGCCTACTTCTTCCATCAGCGTTTCATCGCCGATGTGAAAGGCTGGTCCCTGGAGCTTCTGGCAAGCAGCATCACGCTCTTCGCGCTGGTATCCGTCGCGGTTGCCATGAGCGCGGGCAGTTTCGTCGACCGTTTCGGCGCCGTGCGTCTCAGCCATTTCTACCTCGCCGGCATGACGGCCGCATCCCTCACGCTCGCCATGTTCGATGCCCCTTACCTGCCGCTCGTGTTCTTCGGCCTGATCGGTCTGACGTCCGGCTGCACCAACGTGGTGATCGCAGCCGTCCTGGCTGAGCTTTTCGGCACGACGCATCTTGGAAAGATTCGTGCGCTCGCGGGTGCGATCATGGTCGTTGCCTCGGCGGCGACGCCGGGCGCCATCGGGCTCCTGTTCGATGCCGGGGTGTCTCTCGAATCGATCTGTTTAGGCTTTGCCGCCTACATGATCGCAGCCGCAGCCGTCACCTTCGTTCTGCCCGATCCGAGGGCCGCGCGCTTGCAGCCCTCGGAGGGATAGACGGCGTCAGCGCGCCGGGCGAAGGCCCGGCAAGGCACCCTGCGCCGCAGCGGCCACGAGCGCGCCGAGATCCGGCTTCTGCTCGAAGGCGCCGGTGGCGGATACGAGGCCGCGAGCGCCCGCGAGCGCCCCCGTCTCGAGTTCAAGCGCCAGGAAGCGATTGCGCTCGTAGGGACCCGGCAGCCAGAGGGAGCCCGTCTTGTCCGTCGAGAAGCCGAAGCGCTCGTAATAGGGCGCATCGCCCACCAGCAGCACCGCCTTGTGGCCGAGATCGGCCGCGCGCGCGAGCGCCTCGCGCATCAGCTTGCCGCCGAGACCGAGGCTCTGCACGGACGGGTCGATGGCGATGGGCCCGAGCATCAGGGCCGGACGATTCGGACCGGCCGAGATGTGCCACAGGCGCACCGTGCCGATGATCTCGCCGCCCCGGTCGATGACCAGGGACAAACCGTCGGCCGGCATCCTGCCCTCGCGCAGGCGTTCGCAGGTCTTCTGGAACCGGGTGGGTCCGAAGCAGGCATCGAGCAGCGCCTCGCGCGCCTCGACATCGCGGAAGATTTCTTCGCGGATCGTGATCATGGCCGTGGCCTCCCAAGACACGTGGGGTGAGCGACAGCCCTCGCACCGGCTTGAACTTGAAGCCGGCCGTCCGGGACAACTCTGTTGAGGTTGATGCCTGCCTCATTCGACGAGGCAGGCGGGACGTGAGTTAGATCACGTAGGACTTCAAAGGCGGGAAGCCGTTGAACGCGACCGCCGAGTAGGTGGTCGTGTAGGCGCCCGTGCCCTCGATCAGCACCTTGTCGCCGATCTCCAGCGAGACGGGGAGCGGATAAGGCTCCTTCTCGTAGAGAACGTCGGCCGAGTCGCAGGTGGGACCCGCGAGCACGCAAGGCACCATGCGGTCGTCGTCGTGCTCCGTGCGGATCGGGTAGCGGATCGACTCGTCCATCGTCTCGGCGAGACCGCCGAACTTGCCGATGTCGAGATAGACCCAGCGCACCTCTTCCTCGTCGCGGCTCTTCTTCGAGACGAGGACGACCTCGGCCTCGATGACGCCCGCGTTGCCGACCATGCCGCGGCCCGGCTCGATGATCGTCTCCGGGATGCGGTTGCCGAAGTGCCTCGACAGCGCCTGGAAGATCGACTCGCCGTAGGCTTCCACCTGAGGAACCGTCTTCAGGTACTTCGTCGGGAAGCCGCCGCCGAGGTTGACCATCGACAGGTGAATGCCGCGATGGGCGCATTCACGGAAGATCGCCGAGGCAGAGCCGAGAGCCTGATCCCAGGCTTCCGTGTTGCGCTGCTGCGAACCCACGTGGAAGGACACGCCGTAGGCTTCCAGACCCTGACGATAGGCATGCTCCAGCACGTCCACGGCCATCTCGGGCACGCAGCCGAACTTGCGGGAGAGCGGCCACTCGGCGCCGGCGCCGTCGCACAGGATGCGGCAGAACACCTTCACCTCGGACGCGTCGATGCCAGCCGTGGCGGCCGCGCGGACGATCTTCTCGACCTCGACTTCGCAATCGACCGCATAGAGGCGCACGCCGAGCTCGAGGGCACGCACGATGTCGCGCTCCTTCTTGATCGTGTTGCCGAAGGAGATGCGGTCGGGCGTGGCGCCGGCATCCAGCGCGAGCTGGATCTCGACCACGGACGCCGTGTCGAAGCACGAGCCGAGATCGGCCAGGAGCTTCAGCACCTGCGGCTCCGGGTTGGCCTTCACGGCGTAGAACACGCGCGTGTCGGGGAGCGCACGGGCAAACTTCGAATAGTTGTCGCGCACGACCTCGAGGTCGACGACCACGCACGGGCCGTCCTCACGTCGGTTACGCAGGAATTCACGGATGCGCTGAGTCATGGCGCTCTCCCCACCAAAGGTTCAATGGAGGTCTTCAAGCCTCCGGATTGAAATTCAGACGATCAGGATGTCCTGCCGTCCGGCGTCAGCGAGGGAAGACGACATCCCGCTTCGTGCGATGGAGACACGAGAAGCGGCGATGGGCTCTTCACCCGACGATGCTGCCTTGGATTGGATGGGGATACTCCATCCGCACGCCTGGCAATGATAAACAAGCCTCTTCGGTGTTGACCTTTGGAGGGCCAACGAGACCAAAAAAGCCCGTTCGTCGTTGCTTTAAGTCGCGTCCCCCGTTGAGAACGAGGTGCGCCGGTTTTCGCCTCCGGCTGCCGGTTAGGGGTATCGAGAGCTAGGTCGCTCTCGGGCGGCTGTCCGGCCTCTTGTCCGGATGCCCACCAACCGGCACGCGACCACAGGCACGTGCGAAATTGGGCAGGGGTGAAATAAGCATATTCGTCAGGGATCACAAGAGCTTTTCGGACCCTTCCGAGGATTTTTTTAACCCTGCCCGGACCTGTGTCTTGCCCGCATCACCATTCAGCCTCCATTAAGCGGGACAGGTACACGGATGACGATCCGGGCCCATATTCAAAGGCCTGACTTCCGGCCACTTTTCCTCTTGAGACGAGACCTTTCCGCAGCCATGACGAACCTGTCCCGCCGTTTTCTCCTGCAAAGCCTGCTCGCAGCCACCGCGCTGCCCGCTTTGAGCCGGCAGGCCTCAGCGCAGCAGCAAAACGGCGTTCCGGCGCCAAATCCCTTCCGCTACGAGGACGTGGTGCGCCGGGCCCGGGAACTCGCGGCCGTGCCCTACGAGGCCCCGAACGTGCAGCTGCCGGAGCCTCTCAGCAGGCTCAGCTTCGACGATTACCGGGACATCCGCTTCCGCCCGGACAAGGTCCTGCTCGGCTCCGGCAACGGGCCGTTCCGGATGCAGCTCTTCCATCCCGGCTTCCTCTACCAGCAGCCCGTGACGGTGAACGTCATCCGCGACGGCGTCCCGACGCCGATTCCCTATCAGCGCGAGCTGTTCGATTACGGCCGCAACAAGATCGAGCGGCCGCTGCCCGTCAACCTCGGCTTTGCGGGCTTCCGTCTCCATTACCCGCTGAACAATCCGAAGGTCTTCGACGAGCTGATCGCCTTCCTGGGGGCGAGCTATTTCCGCTTCCTCGGGGCCGGTCAGAAATACGGCCTCTCGGCACGCGGCCTCGCGATCAATGTGGAAGGCGGCGAAGCGGAGGAGTTTCCGCATTTCCGCGAATTCTGGATCGAGATGCCCAAGCCCAACGACGAGCGGGCCATCATCTATGCCCTCCTCGACAGCCCGTCGGTCGCCGGCGCCTACCGGTTCGAGGTCTACCCCTCGAAGGAAACGACCCTCGACGTTACGGCAACGCTGTTCCCGCGCCAGGCCATCGCCAATGTCGGCGTCGCCCCCCTCACCTCCATGTTCTTCGAAGGCGAGAACGACCGGAAGCCGACGGACGATTACCGGCTCGAGATCCACGATTCGGACGGGCTTCTCATCCAGTCCGGCGCGGGCGAATGGATCTGGCGCCCCCTGCGGAACCCGGCCCGCAAGACGATCTCGTCCTTTAGCGACAACAATCCGCGTGGCTTCGGCCTGATGCAGCGTGACCGGGTGTTCGAGAACTACCAGGATATCGAGGCTTATTACCACCAGCGTCCCGGCTACTGGGTCGAGCCCATCGGGCAATGGGGCGAGGGCTGGGTCGAGCTGGTAGAGCTTCCGACGCCCGACGAGACCCATGACAACATCGTAGCCTATTGGCAGCCGAGCCGTCCGTTCGAGCCCGGACAGGAGGTCGTCCTGTCCTATCGCCTGCGGGCCCTGTCGGCGATCGGCGCCATGCATACGGGCGGAAAGGTGATCAACACCTTCCAGACGCCTCCCCGCGCCAGCGGGTCGAACGCGCCGAGCGACCGGGGGCATCGCCGCTTCATCATCGACTTCGCGGGCGGCAACCTGGCTTACTATCTCGGCGCCCCCGAGCAGGTGCAGATCGTCCCCTCCACGTCCGCTGGGCAGATCACCAATACCTTCATCATGCCCAACAGCCATACCAACGGCTTCAGGGCGGCCATCGACGTGAAGCTGGAGCCGGGCCAGTCCGCCGACCTGCGCGCCTTCCTGCGCGCCGGAAACAAGGCTCTGACGGAAACCTGGACCTATCTCTGGGCGGTGGAGTGATCCACGCAGGCAGGTCTTATCGCTTCCGGCCGGTCTGACGGGGAGTGAGCCTCTCCCTTCATGGCCGGGCTTGACCCGGCCATCCACGTCTTTTCTTCTGCTTCGTGAGCTTGAGGCGTGGGTGGCCGCAACAGGTGCGGCCAGGACGACGCGGTTCTGAGGGCAACGTTATGTTCTCACTTTGTTCTTGACAGGGGGATGAACCTTGGCTATATCGTTACCCATCCCCGCCTGACGAGGGGCGCGCTCGCGAGGCGTCGCAGTTGTGGGGTGGGGAACGGTCCTGCCGCAGGTCTCGCACACCTGCGACGGGAGGCCCTTGGCAGCCCTGTGCTGGTCCAAGTCTAAACGCCTAAAAGAACCGTGCGGGACGAGCAGTTCGGCTCTTCCATTCTCACTCACAAGCGAGCCGGGCTGCCCGACACGCCACCCTCGATCTCCTGAAAGGCTCGCAGCGCAAGCTGCGGGCCCCAAGGTGCTGCTCTTTGACAGGAACCATCAATATGCGCCCGCCATGCCATCGTTTCGTCAGGAGACATGAAGACCTTGCCAAGCCCCTTTGAACCGCGCAGAAGCTGTGCCTCGGATTGCAGGCGGTTTGCCCTGCCGAGCGGAAGGTGAGGACCGATGAAGCTGAACGCCTGGATCACGGGAGCGCTCGCAGCCTGCCTGAGCGGGAGCGCCTTGGCGCAGCAGCCGCTGACGGAAGTGACCTTCGGCACCAACTGGATCGCGCAGGGCGAGCATGGCGGCTATTATCAGGCCGCGGCCGACGGGACGTACGAGAAATACGGCCTCAAGGTCACCATCGTGCCGGGCGGCCCCCGCGCCAGCAACCGCATGCTCATGACGGTCGGCAAGCTCGACTTCTACATGGGCGGCAGCATGATCCAGGCCTTCTCGGCCGTCGAGAAGGAGATCCCCACCATCGTGGTCGCGGCCCATTTCCAGAAGGAGCCGCAGGTGCTCCTCAGCCATCCGGGCCAGGGACTCGATACCTTCGCGGACCTGAAGAAGTCGAACGACATTCTCCTGTCCAAGGACGGCGTCGCCACCTTCTTCCAGTGGATGAAGGCCGAATACGGATTCAAGGACGAGCAGGTGAAGCCCTTCGGCTTCAATCCGGCGCCCTTCATCGCCAACAAGGCCTCGGTGCAGCAGGGCTACGTCACGTCGGAGCCGCTGACCATCGAGAAAGCGGCCGGTTTCAAGCCCAACGTATTCCTGCTCGCCGATTACGGCTTCAGCACCTATTCCACCACCGTGGAGACGCGCCGCGAGGTCGTGGAGAAGAATCCCGATCTCGTGCAGCGCTTCGTCGATGCCTCGACCATCGGATGGTACAATTACCTCTACGGCGACAACGCGAAGGCGAAGGACCTCATCAAGCGCGACAACCCGGAGATGACCGACGAGCTGCTCGACTATTCCCGGGCCAAGATGAAGGAGTACGGCATCGTCGATTCCGGCGACACGCAACAGCTCGGCATCGGCGCCATGACCGATGCCCGCATGAAGGACTTCTTCGACAAGATGGTGAAGGCCGGCCTCTTCAAGGCGGATCTCGACTACAGGAAAGCCTATACGCTCCAGTTCGTGAACAAGGGCGTGGGGCTGAACCTGAAGCCGTAGCAGGAGAGCGGCGCTTCATCCGCGCCGCTGCCCCGATGATGCAACCCGCACCCACGCTCGTTTCTTTCAAGGACGTCTCGAAGACCTTCTCCAACGGCGTGACGGCTCTTGCCGGCTTCGATCTCGACATCTTCGCGGGCGAATTCGTCTCCCTGCTCGGCCCGTCGGGATGCGGCAAGTCGACGGTGCTGCGTCTCATCGCGGGGCTCGCGGAGCCGACTGACGGAAGCGTCGCCTGGCCGGAAGCGCGCAGCGACGATCATCGCGGCGAGATCGGGTTCGTGTTCCAGGACGCGACGCTGATGCCCTGGGCCAACGTGGCGGACAATGTGTGGCTCCCCTTGCGCCTTCGCGGCGTATCCCGGCGCGATGCGCAGGACCGCATTGTCGAGAGCCTTGCCCTCGTCGGCCTGGGCGACTTCGCGAAGGCCTATCCGCGCGAGCTCTCCGGCGGCATGAGGATGCGCGTGTCGATTGCGCGGGCTTTGTCGCTGAAGCCCCGGCTGCTGCTCATGGACGAGCCCTTCGCCGCCCTCGACGAGATCGCGCGCTTCCGGCTCAACGACGATCTGCTGCGCCTGCAGGGCGAATTGCGCTGCACCGTCGTGTTCGTGACCCATTCGGTCTACGAGAGCGCCTATCTGTCGAGCCGCATCGCGGTCATGTCTCCGCGTCCGGGGCGCATCGTCGCCGCAATCGAAGGCCTGTCGCCCGGCCCCCGCGCGAGCGACTTCCGCACCAGTGCAAGCTATACGCAGCTTTGCGGACGCATCTCGCAGGTCCTGCTCGGCCAGACAGTCGGGGAGCGGCCGTGATGGCGCCCGTTCGACAGCAGGGCACTCCCTTGAAGATCGTTCTGCCGCTCGCCGTCTTCGCGGCGGCCATTACCGCGTGGGAAGCCGCCGTGCGCCTGAAGGGCATTCCGCCCTACATCCTGCCCGCGCCGAGCCTGATCGCCACGACCATGGTGGCCGATTGGCCTCTGCTCTGGGCCTCGCTCCTGACGACGCTCGAGACCACCCTCGCGGGGCTTGCGCTCGCGGTCGTCGGCGGCGTGGGCCTTGCCGTGCTGCTGAGCCTGTCGCGGATCGTCGAGTATTCGCTCTACCCGTTCGCCGTCGTGCTCCAGGTCACGCCGGTCATCGCCGTCGCGCCCCTGTTGCTGATCTACATGCCGCAGGATGTGGCGGTCCTGGCCTGCGCCTGGCTCGTGGCGTTCTTTCCGGTCCTGTCGAACACGATGCTCGGCCTTCAATCCGTGGACCGGAATCTCATGGAGCTGTTCCGGCTCTACGGCGCTCCCGTGTCGCAAAGCCCTCTCGCGCGGCTCAGGGCGCGTTTGAAGGCCCTCTGGTACCTGCGCTGCCCGGCCGCCCTCCCGGCCTTTCTGGCGGGTCTGCGGATCGCGGGCGGCCTGTCCCTGATCGGCGCCGTGGTGGCCGAGATGGCCGCCGGATCCGCCGGGGCGGGGTCGGGGCTGGCCTATCGCATCATCGAGAGTCAGTACCGGCTCAACATTCCGCGCCTCTTTGCGGCTCTCGTTCTCCTGGCCGCAACCGGCATCGCGCTGTTCCTGGTGTTGGCTGCGCTCAATCACGCCCTTCTCCGGCGCTGGCATGAAAGCGCCGTCCCCCGGGACCGCTGATTCCTTAGCCTGTTAATAATGCGCCGGCTTGTCATCGTACCGTCATGAGGCCAGGCCATGGTACGGTCGAAACGCTTCCAACAGCGAGGGACCATGGATACCGACAACAAGCATCCGGGCATCAAGAGCGTCGGATGGGCTCTGGTTCAAGCCTCTCGCCTGCATCGGAGCCGCACGGGCGACAAGCTCTCGGAACTCGGCCTCTTCGCCGGCCAGGAGCAGGTGCTCCAGGCCCTCAACAATTCCGGCCCCATGACCATGGGTGAACTCGCGGCGATCCTGCGCGTGCGCCCGCCGACCGCGTCCAAGACGGTATCCCGCCTTTCCAGCCTGAAGCTCGTGGAACGCCACACCGAACCCGGCGATGCCCGGGTCGTGCGCGTGAAGCTCACCAGGGAAGGCAAGCGCAAGGCCGCCGCCATCGACGCCCTGTGGGAAGAAGTCGAGGGCGAGCTGCTCCAGGGCTTCGACAACAAGGACCGCAAGCGCCTGCGCAAGCTGCTGCGCAAGGCCGCCAAGAACCTCGCGGGCCTCACTGGCGCCGATCAGACGGGTTTCGAGGCCGACGACGAGGTAGACGGCCTGGAAGCCGCCGGCGAACCGGAGATGGCCGCGACCGCGACCGCCTGATCCTCACCCCTGTGTGCCGCGCACGAGGGTCGTGCGTGACGGACATTCGTATCGCGGCGGGGAAGCGGCTAGCATTCCCCATGGCCGACACCGTCACCCACTCCCCGCCAAAGATCGCCGCGTGGCACCAGAGCCGGGTCGCAGGCATCGCCCTCATGTGCGTGGCGCTGTTCTGCTTTTCCTGCCTCGACGCGACGGCCAAATGGGTGAACCGCTCCGTCGATCCGATGGTGGCGGTCTGGGCCCGCTACGTCTCGGCGGCGTTTCTCACCTTCCTGGTCATCAATCCGCGGACCCAGCCCGGAGCCCTCAGGACACGCCGCCTCCCGCTGCAGCTCCTGCGCTCGTTCCTGCTCTTCGCCTCGACGATCTGCAACTTCTTCGCCCTGAAATATCTGCAGCTGGTCGAGACCCAATCGATCATCTTCGCGACCCCGCTGCTGGTGGCCCTGCTCGCCGGGCCCCTTCTCGGAGAGCGCGTCGGCTGGGGGCGCATGACCGCCATCGGGATCGGCTTCATCGGCATCCTCGTGATCACACGGCCGGGCTTCGGGACCATGCACCCTGCCGCCCTGCTGTCGCTGACCGGCTCCGTGGCCTATGCCTTCTACGCCATCGTGACCCGCATGCTCGCATCGAGCGATTCGGTTGCGACGACCACGCTCTATTCCAGCGTCGCCGGCATCGTCTTCGTCACTCCGGCCCTGCCCTGGGTGTGGTCCACGCCCTCGTCGCCCCTCATGTGGTTTCTGCTGGCGACGACGGGCTTCTACGGGGCGTTCGGCCATTGGCTTCTGATCCTCGCCCATGCCCGCGCGCCCGCCGCGATCCTGTCGCCCTTCATCTACAGCCAGATCGTCTGGATGCTGATCCTGGGCTATGTCCTCTTCGGCGACTGGCCCGATGCTTGGACCTTCGTCGGGGCTGGCATCGTCATCGCATCGGGGCTCTACTTGCTCTACCGTGAGCGCGTGAAGCCTCGAAAGCCGGAGCCTTCCCCGTGAGTGATGCCGCCATCGACACCCTGACCGGGATCGGTCCCGTGACGCAGAGCAGGCTGGCGGATGCCGGGCTCCGTACCGTCGGAGAGCTCCGCTCCATGGGATCGGTCGAAGCCTATCGCCGCCTGAAATTCATGCTGCCCCGGCAGGTGAGCCTGAATGCTCTCTATGCGCTGGAAGCCGCCCTGCGCGGCTGTCACTGGCTCGATCTGCCGCAAGATGTGAAGGTCGCGCTCCAGCAGCAGGCCCGGATCATCGACGAAGCCTTTCGCCGGGGCGGCGTCGCACGCTGTTCCCTTTAACCCGACACGACAATAGGAAACGCCATGAGCCGAACCGACATCCTGATGACCGCGCCGATGAATCAAGTCGTCATCGACGCGCTCGACAAGGCCTTCACGCTCCATCGTCTGTGGGAGCAGAACGACAAGGAGGCCTTCCTGAAGGAGTTCGGTCCGCGCATTCGCGGCGTAGCGACCAGCACGCTCTTCGGCCGTGTGGATGCCACGCTCCTCGACCGTCTGCCGAATGCCGAGATCGTCTCGAGCTTCGGCGTCGGCTACGACAATGTGGATGCGGAGGAAGCGGCGAGGCGCAACATCGTCGTCACCAATACGCCGGGCGTTCTCGACGACGAGGTGGCCGACCTGACCCTCGGTCTGCTTCTTGCAACGTTGAGAAAGATCCCGCAGGCCGATCGCTACCTGCGGGACGGGAAATGGCTGAAAGCCTCCTTTCCCCTGTCGGCGACCCTGCGCGACAGGAAGGTCGGCATCGTCGGGCTCGGACGCATCGGCAAGGCCATCGCGAAGCGCCTCTCCGGCTTCGACGTGAGCATCGCCTATCATGGCCGGACCCAGCAGGACGACGTGGCATATGCCTATTATCCGACGGTGACCGGTCTTGCGGAAGCTTGCGACGTGCTCATCGTGATCACGCCCGGCGGCGCCGCCACGAAGCATCTCATCAACGCTGAGGTGCTGAAGGCCTTGGGCTCCAACGGCGTTCTGATCAACGTCGCCCGCGGCACGGTCGTGGACGAGCAGGCGCTCATCGAGGCGCTCAAGTCGGGGACGATCCTGAGCGCCGGCCTCGACGTCTATGAGGACGAGCCGCGCGTGCCGCAGGAATTGATCGATCTGGAGCACGTGGTGCTCCTGCCCCACATCGCCTCCGCGTCGGTCCATACCCGCAACGCCATGGGCAAGCTCGTCGCCGACAACCTGATCTCATGGTTCGACGGCAAGGGCCCGCTGACCCCGGTGGCGGAGACGCCCTATAAGGGCAAAGCGGGTTGAGGCAGAGGTCTGAATAATGGATGACGTCATCACCGGCCTCGTGCCGGTGATGACGGTAGAGGGCACGCTCATCCGCCGCCTTGCAGCAGAGAAACGGTTAAAGCGCGAACCCGCCGTCGACGAGGTGGATATGGCCCGTCGTGTAGCTGGCCTCGTCCGAACCGAGATAGACGGCCAGCGCCGCCACTTCCTCGGCCGTGCCGAGGCGCCCCATCGGCTGGCGGTCGATGAAAGCCTGGCGCACGGTCTCGAGGCTTTGTCCCGAACTCGCAGCGAGCGCCGCGATCCGCTCATCGAGCGACGGCGATTGGACCGTGCCGGGGCAGATGGCGTTCGCGCGAACGCCGCGCTTGATGAAATCCGCCGCCACGGCCTTGGTCAGGCCGATCACCGCCGCCTTGGTGGTGCCGTAGACATAGCGGTTGGGGATGCCGCGCACCGATGAAGCGCCCGACGCGATATTGACGATGGAGCCGCGGCCCTTCTCCAGCATGCCGGGCAGAACGGCATGAATCGTCCGGTGCATGGATTTCACGTTCAGGTCGAACGAGAAGTCCCAGTCCTTGTCGGAGCATTCGAGAATCGTGCCGTGATGCACGAAGCCCGCCGCATTGACGAGAATGTCGAAGGGGCCTGCCTCGGCGACGAGTTGCTCGACATCGGCGCTCGAGAGCACGTCGAGCCTGCGCTTTTCGGCGCCCTCGAGGCCCTCCAGCTTGCCGACGTCGAGATCCGTCGCCCAGACCGTAGCACCCTCGCGGAGAAAGGCCTCTGCGATGGCGCGTCCGATCCCCTGCCCGGCCGCCGTGACGAGGGCTGTCTTTCCGTGAAGTCTGTTCATGACAGCCCCCGCTTCCTTGTTGGCAGATCAGTGATTGTCGCGCGGAACACCGAAGGTCTGGGCGACCCTCTGGTACTTCACGGCGGGCTTCAGGGTCATGCCCTCGGAGAGCTGATCGACCATGGAGCGCTGGATCTCCTGCCACGGCGTCTGGCTCGCCGGATAGGCATAGCCGCCCCGTGCCTCCAGATCGGCCCGGCGCTTCTCCAGCTCTTCCGGAGACAGGAGAATGTCGGCGCTGCGCTTGTTCAGGTCGATGCGGATCCGGTCGCCCGTCTGCAGCAGCGCAAGTCCGCCGCCGATGGCGGCTTCCGGCGAAGCGTTAAGGATCGACGGCGTTCCCGACGTGCCGGACTGGCGTCCGTCGCCGATGCAGGGCAGCGAGAGAACGCCCCGCTTGATCAGCGCGCCGGGCGGCTGCATGTTCACCACCTCGGCCGCACCGGGATAACCGATCGGCCCCGCGCCCCGCATGATCAGGATCGTATGCTCGTCGATGTGCAGCGACGGATCATCGATGCGATGATGGTAGTCCTCCGGCCCGTCGAACACGACAACCGGGCCTTCGAAGGCATTCGGATCGTCCGGATTGTTGAGGTAGCGCTCCTGGAATTCCGGGCTGATCACGCTCGTCTTCATGATGGCGGAATCGAAGAGCGTTCCCTTCAGGTTGAGGAAGCCGGCCTTCTCCTTAAGCGGATTGTCGTAGGAGCGGATCACGTCGTGATCCCAGGTGAACTTGCCCGTGCAGTTCTCGCCGATGGTGGTGCCCGTGCAGGTCAGAGCGTTCTCGTGGATCTTGCCGCCGCCAATCAGCTCGGCGATGACCGCCGGCAGTCCGCCCGCGCGGAAATACTCCTCGCCCAGATACTCGCCCGCGGGCTGCATGTTCACCAGCAGCGGGATCTCGAAACCGATGCGCTCCCAATCGTTGTTGTCGAGCGGCACACCGATGTGCTTGGCAATCGCATTGATGTGGATCGGTGCGTTGGTCGAGCCGCCGATGGCCGCGTTGGCGACGATCACGTTCTCGAATGCCTCGCGGGTCATGATGTCGGAAGGCTTCAGATCCTCCCACACCATCTCGACGATGCGCTTGCCGGTTTCATAGGCCATCTGGCCGCGCTCGCGGTAAGGCGCCGGAATGGCTGCCGAGCCCGGCAGGGACATGCCGAGAGCCTCGGCCAGCGCATTCATCGTCGACGCCGTGCCCATGGTGTTGCAGTGGCCGACGGACGGGGCGGAAGAGCCGACGATGTCGATGAACTGCTGGTAATCGATATCGCCTGCCGCGTGACGCTCGCGCGCCTTCCACACGATGGTGCCGGAACCCGTGCGTTCGCCATGGTGCCAGCCATTGAGCATGGGCCCGACATTGAGCGAGATCGCCGGAATGTTCACGGTCGCGGCCGCCATGAGGCAGGCCGGCATGGTCTTGTCGCAGCCTGTGAGCAGCACGACGCCGTCGAGCGGATAGCCGTAGAGGACCTCGACGAGGGAGAGATAGGACAGGTTGCGATCGAGGCAGGCGGTGGGGCGCTTGCCCGTCTCCTGAATCGGATGGCACGGGAACTCGAAGGCGACGCCGCCGGCGGCCGTGATACCGTCGCGCACGCGCTTGGCGAGTTCGATGTGATGTCGGTTGCACGGAGACAGGTCGGAGCCGGTCTGCGCGATGCCGATGATCGGCTTCTTGCCCTGCAGCTCTTTGCCCGTAAGGCCGAAATTGAGGTAACGCTCCAGGTAGAGCGCGGTCATGCCCGGGTTGTCGGGATTGTCGAACCAAAGCCGTGAGCGAAGCTGATCGGGAGTGCGACGGTGAGGCCTCTCAGCCATTCTTCATTTCCTTTCGGGCATCCGTAAATGCGGTGGCGGTATTTGATCCAGGACAGTGGCCAAGATCAACCATCCCCTGACTAAAGTAGCTGCCCTCCGATCGACGGAAAGACCCACTTTCCACCGGGTCCGATATACTGTTATAAAATTTCCTCGTCAGGTTTCGCCCTGACGCAGTTCTTCATCCGATAACGCCGGGCAGCTCTGCCATGTTTCGACACGCTCATCCCTTCATCCTGGCGGCTCTGCTCGTCTCTCCGGCTCTTGGCGATGACTGCCCGACGGCCCAGACCGCGAAGCTCGGTTTCGTCCTGGAGCGGCAGGGAACGCTCGCGGAGGTTCGCCCCGCCTCCGATCATTTCGTCCATGTGCTGAACGCATATCCCGGCGGCAAGAAACAGGATGTGATCTACTATCACGGCTTCTTTCCGATCAGCCGTTTCGACGATACGGCCCGGAGCATCAACATTCCCGTGTCCGATCTGCGCGCCGTCTTTCCCCTCGAACCGAAAGCACGCCGCACTCTGACCTATTCTCCCTCCCAGCCCGGCAAAGTGGGAGGGCTGATTTCTTTGGAACTGACTGTGACGGGCCAGGAGCAGGTCCATCTCGGCTCCTGCACCTACAACGTCCTGGTGGTGCGCAACCGCTTCCTTAATGGCGACGGCAAGACGATGTCCGAGCACACCGATCTCTACTCGCCCGAACTCGGCTTCGTTCTGGCCAAGCGCTACGAGGAAAAAGGCGGCTCGCAGACCACCATCAAGTACCAGAGCATCAAGCCCCTGGGACGTGTTTCACCGCTTTGAGATCCGAGCGAACTGCCCGTCGGGAGAGAGGGCCCTTCGACCGGGTAAGCCCCTTACATCATGGCCGTGCTTGTCCCGGCCGTCCGGATTGGAAGAGTGCGATACTCTAATGAGGCGGGATCACCGGCACGAGGCCGGTGATGACACGTAGGGCTAGATGGCACATGGGGCTACATGCCGGCGGCTGTATCAAACTCAGCTCAAGCCCTCGGCCGTATCGTCGATCTGCGAGCGGATCGACGGGTCGAGGTCGAGCGCTTCGGCCAGCTGGTGCAGGAACTCGCGCTCCTGGATCGTATCGGGATCGATGGCGAGACGAGCGGCCGCATAGACCTGCGCGGCCTTATCCGGATCGTTGACGCCTGCGGCGAGCTCTTCCACATCGGCAGGCGACGCCATCTCGGTCTCCAGCCAGTGGCTCGCCTCGGGGTCGATGCCGGCTTCGGTCAGTCCCTTGACGATCCGCGACCGTTCGGCCTGATCGATCTGCCCGTCGGCGGCCGCTGCCGCTACCATGGTGCGCAGGAACAGGAGCGCATCGTCCTCGGTCTGTGAAACCGGATGGAAACGGGATGTTTCCGGCAGGCTCAGCGCCGATTGCGCAACGGCCTCGCCGGATCCGGCTGCCGGAGCGGTGGACGCATGAGCATGTTCCCCGCCTACGCCCTTCGCGGCCTGCTGGTTCTGATAAGCCTTGTAGGCCAGCCCGCCGATCACCGCGAGGCCGCCGAGCTTGACCAGATTGCCGGTCAGCTTGCCGCTCTTCTTCCTTCCCTTGAACAAAAGTCCCGCCAAGCCGACCAGAGCGGTCTGAGTCAGGCCCGGATGCTGGGCGGCGAAGTCCTTGGCCTTCTGCAGCAGCTGATCGGGCGTCTGCCCAGTGATCTGCGTCACGCTCCTCTCGGCCTGCTGGCCGACGCTTGCCTGGCTGGACGAGCCGGGATTGCGGAGATCGGGACGCCCAATGGCTCCGACGAACGCATCCAGAAGCTTCCTGTAGTCGACCATGTGGATCTCCCGTTGTTCCATCAGCAATGAACAACGGGAGGACCGCCGAATAGTTCAGGTTCTCTCCGGCGCGTCAGGCAGGTCTCGGCACCATGGCGCCGCGGGCCTTGAGGAGTTGCGACACGACCACGGGAACGGCCATCGCCAATCCCATCAGGGTCATCTGCACATCGGGCGCGATGATCGGCAGCGAGGCGAAACCGATCAGCCACCGCTCCCAGGCCCGCATCGGCGTCAGCGCGTAGCCCGCGAAAGCCGCCGACAGGAACATGATGCCGATGACGGCCCCCGCCGTGACGAACAGGAAGCTCGCCCACGTGAACTCGGGCGTGACGATGAGCATGGCCGGTCCGTAGACGAAGACGAACGGCACGAGCGCCTTGCCCAATCCCAGGCGGAACGCGGTGTTGCCGGTCTTGAACGGATCGGCGCCCGCCATGCTGGCGCCCGCATAGGCCGCGAGCGCCACAGGCGGCGTGATATCGGCGAGCACCCCGTAATAGAACACGAAGAAATGCGCGACGAGCGGCTGGACACCCAGAAGCCCCAGGGCCGGAGCCGCGACGGTGACCATGATGATGTAGTTCGCCGTCGTGGGCACGCCGCATCCCAGCAGAATGCAGACGACGGCCGTCATCACCAGCGTGAAGAACAGGGTCATGCCCTTCATGTCGGCAAGACCCGCCGGCACGAGATCCATGAAGATCTGAGCCAGCTGAGCGGCGAAGGACGTGACGATGAAGGAGATCTTGAAGCCGACGCCGGTGAGCGTGACGATGCCCACGATGATGCCGACCGTCGCGGCCGCCGCCCCCACACCGATGGCATATTTCGCGCCGACCACGAAGGCGTCGACGAGGTCGAGCACGAGCGCCTTGCCGGCCTCGCTCTTGACGAACGTATAAACGAGGAGCGCCAGGACCAGGCCGAGAAGCGGAACCGAGAAGGTTAGCTGCGTGAGCATGCCGGTGGCGATGGCGATAACGATGGCGGCCAGGAAGCCGAGGGTGATGGCGGGGACGCGCGATGCGCCCACCACCAGGCAGGCCGTGATGCCCCAGAAGGCGGCAAGGTAGGGCGTGAAGCCGGAGAACAGGACGATCAGCAGCACGGCCAACGGCATGATCGTCTGCCAGCCCTCCCGGAGCACCTTGGCGGCCTTCGGCAGCTCCTCCGCCGGCAGCCCCTTCAATCCGGCCCGCTTGGCCTCGAGATGGACCTGCATGAACACACCGAAGAAATGCATGAGGGCCGGCACGAGAGCCGCCAGGATGACGGTCCGATAGGAAACGTTGAGGAATTCGACCATCAGGAAGGCGGCCGCGCCCATGATCGGCGGCGTGATCTGCCCGCCGGTCGAGGCGGCCGATTCCACGGCCGCCGCGAAATGGCGCTTGTAGCCGACGCGGATCATCGCCGGGATCGTGAGCGAACCGACGGTCACCGTATTGGCGATGGAGGAACCCGAGATCATGCCGAACAGGGCCGAGCCGAAGATCGAGACCTTGGCCGGGCCGCCCGCGAAGCGGCCCGCCACGCAGGTGGCGAGATCGATGAAGAGCTTGCCGAGCCCGACCCGGGTCGCCAGCACGCCGAAGAGCACGTAGTGGAAGACGTAAGTGGCAACGACTCCCAGGGCGATCCCATAGATGCCCTGGCTCGTGAGATAGAGGTGGTTGACGATGTTCGACCACGAGGCGCCGGGATGCTGGAGAATGCCCGGCATGGAAGGGCCGAAATAGGCATAGAGCATCACGCCGATGGCGATGACCGGAAGGGGCCAGCCCACGGAGCGGCGGGTCGCCTCCAGCAGGACGACGATCAGGATCGTTCCCATGACCACGTCGGTCGGGGACGGGTTCCCGACCCGGAAGGCCAGTTCGTTGAAGATCCACGGCACATAGAGGCTGGACGCGGCCGCCGCGACGGCCAGGGCCCAATCGACCAGGGAAATGCTGCCCGGCCGCCACCAGCTCGAGGGAGCGATCCGCTCCTGGCCGCTCTTGAAGGCGGAGAAGACGAGGAAGATCAGGCCCAGCACGAAGGCCATGTGGATGCCGCGATGGGTGGCTTCCCGCAGGAGCCCGAAGCCCGCCGTATAATAATGGAAGAACGAGAGCGTCAGCAGCAGGCCGGCGACGAGCCAGGCCGTCGCCGGAGGCAGCGGGCGGAAGCGCATCTCGGGATCGAACTTCTCCTCGAGGCTGCGGTTCTCGATGATCACATGGGCGTCGGGTGAGGACATATCGGGCTCTCGTCACAAGCAAACTACCTCCCGCGACGTGCGCCGCGAGAGGTCGAACAGGTCGATCCGGTCAGATCAGCCCTTCAACAGGCCGGCTTCCTTGTAGAAGCGCTCGGCCCCCGCATGGATAGGGATGCCTGCGCCCGCCAAGGCATTCTCCTTGCGGATCATCTTGCCCTTGGCGTGGCCCGCATCGAGCGCGGCACGGGTCTTGTCGCCCCACAATCCTTTGACGACCTCGTAGACGACGGCGTCCGGCACCTTGGCCGAGGTCACCCACTGGGCTCCCACGGCCAGCGTCTTCACGGCGCTCACATCCTTGTAGGTGCCGGCCGGGATCTCGTCGGCGGCAAAGAAGCTGTATTGCTTGCGGATGGCATCCGCCTCCGGACCCGCAAGCGGGACGAGGTCGACGCCGCCGCCCGTCGCCGCAAGTTCCGTGATGGCGCTGGTCGGATAGCCGCCGACGAAGAAGAAGGCGTCGAGACCTCCATCGCGCATGCGCTCGGCTGCCTGGTTCGGCTTGAGGAAGTCGGCTTTCACATCCGATTCCTTGATGCCCCAGCCGGCAAGAATGATCCGCGCATCCACCAGCGTGCCGGAGCCTGGCTCGTCCATCGAGACCCGCTTGCCTTTGAGGTCCGCGACGGATTTGATGTTGGCTGACTTGGCCGCGACGAGATGGATGCTTTCCGGGTAGAGATTGGCGAGGAGCCGCAGATCCTCGATCTTGCCCTTGCCTTCGAACAATCCGGTGCCCGTATAGGCCCAATAGGCGACGTCGGCTTGCGTGAAGCCCGATTCGAGCGCACCGGACACGATGGAATTCACATTGGCCACCGAGCCGTTCGAGGCTTGGGCCGTCAGGACGAGTTGCGGCGGGTTCGAGATGGCGTTCGCGATGAGACCGCCCACCGGATAATAGGTGCCGGCGGTGCCGCCGGTCCCGATCCGGAAGAAGGCGGGGGCCTGCGCGAAGGCGCCGCGCCCGAGAACCGAGGCAGCTCCAAGTCCGAGGCCGATCTTGGCAAGTTCGCGACGGGTCAACTTCATAGACATTGTGTTCCCCTGGTGAAGGATGCGGCCGCTTGCAATACGGCTCTGCTTCACTCTACCGGGAATCGTCTAAGCGTCTACGGGTCTAACCGAAACCTTTGTTCGTCGACGAATAAAACTGTTGGGACGTTCGACGCGAGCGTCGTCTTGGGTGCGCAATCATTCGTACGCTGCGCCTGCTGCAAGGCAGCGTGAGCAATGGCCGACGAAGAACTGGCCCCACATTCATGTCGGCCAAGGCTCTGACAGCCCGCATGACAGCGAGCAGCGGCGGCGTCAACGCTTCCCTCGTTA